>JBOHIT010000502.1:0-6464 GCA_050726155.1 Bradyrhizobium sp. | reverse complement strand
TCGATGGTGCCATTGGCCAGCAAGGGAATGCGGGTCGACGACGTCACCGGGGTGAATTCGACCTGCATCTTGTCGAGCTTGAGCTCCGCCTTCACGCCGTCGACGATGACGCGGCAGATGTCGATCGCAAAGCCGATCGGCTTCTGGTTGTCGTCGAGATAGGAAAACGGGATCGACGAATCGCGATAGCCGATCGTGATGGTGCCGGTGTCCTTGACCTTCTTCAGCGTGCCGGTGAGGTCCTGGGCGCCCGCCTGCGTGGCAAGGGCAGCGGCGGCAACCGCAAGGCTCATCAAACCCAGGCTTCTCATTCGTCCCTCCCCACTTGGACTGGCAACAACACAAGTAACACTTGGACTACAGCATCATGCATGAATCAGACCGAAACGCACCCGTTTCGGCGACTACGCTTGCTGTTTGGGCATGATCCGGAAAACCGGTACCCGATTTTCCGGATCATGCCGCCCTCAACCCCATGCAATGGCCGGGCCATTGCATGGGCGAGGAAGCTCTTCTTTTCAGGAATCCCTATTTATAAGAATCAGGATCCGGCGAGTCCGACGGCTTGGCGAACTGGTTCTTCTGTTCCGGGCTCATCGGCGAGTTGAGGTTCAGGCCCTTCGGCGGGATCTTCTGGGTGAACCATTTGTCGTAGATCTTGGCGCCCTCGCCGCCGGTATAGAGCGCCGATGTGGCGGCATCGACCACCTTCTTGAAGGCCGGGTCATCCTTGCGCAGCATGATGCCGTAAGGCTCCGGCTTCGAGAACGCGTCCTTGGAGATCACATAATCGTCCGGCGCTTTCGATCCGGCAACCAGGCTCGCCAGCAGGATGTCGTCCATCACGAAGGCCACCGCGCGGTCGGTCTCGACCATCAGGAAGGCTTCGGCGTGGTCCTTGGCCGGAATGATGTTGGCGCCGAGCTTTTTCTCCGCATTGGCTTCGGTCAGCTGCTTGATGTTGGTGGTGCCGGCCGTCGAAACCACCGACTTGCCCTTGAGATCGTCGATCGAGTTGATCTTGCTCGACTTCTTGGTGACGTAGCGGCTGGCGGTCAGGAAGTGGGTGTAGGTGTAGGCGATCTGCTTCTGGCGATCGGCGTTGTTGGTGGTCGAGCCGCATTCGAGATCGATGGTGCCGTTGGCCAGCAACGGAATGCGGGTCGACGACGTCACCGGATTGAGCTTGACCTCGAGCTTGTCGAGCTTGAGCTCCTTCTTCACGGCATCGACGATCTTGTAGCAGATGTCCATGGCGTAACCGATCGGCTTCTGGTTGTCGTCGAGATAGGAGAACGGGATCGACGAATCCCGGAAGCCGAGCGTGATGGCGCCGGTTTCCTTGATGTTCTTCAGCGTTCCCGTGAGCTCCTGCGCCATCGCGGGCGTGGCGCAGAACGCGGCCACGAGCGCGTAGCCGATCATGTAGTTACGTTTCATACTTGTACTCCTCGTTTGGATTGCATCGATTGCTTGAGAATTTCGCCGAGCACCGGCGAAATGTAGCGGCGAAACTGTTCGGGGTTTTCGCTCATCGGAAAATGACCAAGCTGCTCCATGATCGTGACGGTGGCGCCCCCGATGGCGGCAGCGGTCCGTTTCGTATCTTCCGGTGTACAGGAGAAATCATACTCGCCCGTGAGCAGAAACAGCGGGCATACTTTAGTATCGATCGTCTCGACCCGGCCACGCAGGTCGCCATCGACCCGGTAGAAATACAAGTCGCCCTTGAAGACGCCCGGTCCACCCTGTTTGTAGCCCCATAATGTCTCGGTCCGTGTGACATTTGGGCTCTGCGGGGCCATCAGGCCCGATACCAGCGCGGCACAGACCTCGCCGCCATGGACGTCGGGACGGTTGAGCCAGGTGGTGTCATACCACGGCGCCTGAAAATCGGCCGCCTCAAGTCCAATCAGCGCGCGGAACTCGGCGGCGTGATCGATCGCGAGATTAAGCACGATGCGGCCGCCGATCGAGCAGCCCATCACCACGGGCTTGTCGAGCTTCAACGCCGTGCAGAAGGCGCGGATGGTTTCGGTGTAGCGCGCGGTGGTGAGCTGATATTCCTCGCCGTTCCAGCTTGCCGGCGGATTGGATTTGCCGTGCCAGGGCATGTCGAAGGCGATCACGCGAAAACTCTTTGCAAATTCCGCGTCGGCAAGCAGATGCCGCCATTGCCGTGCATCCGAGCCCGCGGTGTGCAGGCACACTAGCGGGATGCCGGCACCGTTTTCCTCAAAATAGATCCGATGCGCTTCGCCGCCGATGTCGACATGGACATAGCGGCCGACCATCGGCTCGATCGTGCCGTTCATGACGCCGCCACCGCGAATTGCTGCCGCGGCAGCGCCAGCACGTCCTTGAAATACTGCAGATGCGCCATGAAGGGATGCAGGTCGCCTTCGATCGCAGCCTCCCCGCGCTTGGTCAGCGCGAGCAGATCGTGCCAGCCCGGCCGTGGCTCGGACTGCCAATAGGCCGCCCAGGCCGCGGTCGAGGCGCGATAGGCAAACCGCCACGACCGCATCAGGACCGGCGCCGGCGTCAGGTCGACGATATGGCCGGCCCGGATCGAGGCGTGAAAGGGATGGCCAGTCGGCCCGAGCAGACACTCGCAGTCGAGAAAACGGCCGCAAACGATCAGCGCCGGCCTCCGTTCGAGAAGCGCAGGGATGGCGGCGAATGCCTTGATAACCGCGGCGTCGGTTGCGTTGGAAGCTGAACTCATGCGCTCCAGGCAGGATTCCCTGCAATGCCCACATTGGCAAAACTGAACGGAACCACCCCGTCCGACCAAGCCCATGATGGCCTGAAAGTCCCGGCCTCCGCAAGACGCTGCGACCTTTAGCTTTTCTTGATTATAGGCCCAGACCACCTGAATGCATCTCGCGCGATCGCGCATACGGCCGGCCGGAGGAATGACACCTCCCGGTTTGCTCCGCGTCCTGCGGCCAATCAAATTCCGCCTCTCGGGATGGCACGGCAGACGAATTGTCGCAGACGTCAATTCCGGCCAATTGTTGAGCCGATTGCGTACGTTAGCGCGTCTATAAGCTTTTCTTCTTCCGCATTTTCGGGGAAGATTGACGACATGAATGAGAACAAGAGGTCTCGCTGTTAACGGGGCCGCAAGGGAGAGTCCGAGATGTCCAGCCGTAACCGTTTGATGTTCGCTGTCGCTGCCGTCGGCATGCTGATTTCCGCCGCCGCCGGCGCGCAGGAATATCCCACCAAGCCGATCACCCTGATCGTGCCGTGGCCGGCCGGCGGATCGACCGACCTCACGATGCGCGCGATCGCCGAAAGCGCATCGAAGATTCTCGGCCAGCCGATTGCAATCGACAACAAGGCGGGCGGTGGCGGCACCGTCGGTCCGGCGACCATGGCGGCCGCCTCCAAGCCCGACGGCTATACCATCGCGCAGCTTCCGATCACCGTGTTCCGCCTGCCCCTGATGCAGGAAGTCTCCTGGGATCCGTCGAAGGATTTCTCCTACATCATCCATCTCACCGGCTACACCTTCGGCGTCACCACCAATGCCGAGTCGCAGTTCAAGACCTGGAAGGACGTGATCGACTTCGCCAAGGCCAATCCGGGCAAGGTGACCTACGCGACGCCTGGCACCGGCACCTCGCTGCACATCGGCATGGAGCAGATCGCGACCATGGCCGGCATCAAGCTGACGCAGGTGCCGTTCAAGGGCGGCGCGGAAACCAATGCGGCGGTGCTCGGCCAGCACACCACGCTACAGGCGGACTCGACCGGATGGCGGCCGCTGGTCGACGCCGGCAAGCTCCGTTTGCTGATGGTGTGGACCGGGACGCGCTCGCCGAATTTCCCTGACGTGCCGACGCTGAAGGAACTCGGCTATCCCATGGTCTACGACTCGCCGTTCGGCATCGCCGGCCCGAAGGGCATGGACCCGAAGATCGTCGCCAAGCTGCACGACGCCTTCAAGAAGGCGCTTGAAGACCCGGCCGTGATCGCGACGCTCGCCAAATACGACATGGTGCCGAGCTACAAGAACACCGAGGACTACAAGAAATTCGTCGTCGAGGTCACCGAGTCCGAACGCAAGGTGATCGATTCGCTCGGGCTGGCGAAGAAGTAAGACTGGAATTTGCCACGAGGAACGGCGTCATCCTGAGGTGCGAGCCGCGCTTGCGGCGAGCCTCGAAGGATGGACACGACCACCGTCGCCCTTCGAGGGCTTCGCTACGCTCCGCCACCTCTCGGGTGAACGCAATTGCGTTCATCCCGGGGGTGACGGCGATCTGGATCGAGCACCAAGCCTGAAAGAATATCGCATGAGCAATGACAGCAACGTCAAATTCCGCTTCAACAATTCCGAATTGTGGGGCGGGCTGATCGGGCTCGGGCTCGGCCTTTTCGTGATCCGGTCCGGGCTCAAGCTGAAACTGGGCACCATCAACGATCCCGGCTCCGGCTACGTGCTGTTCTATACCGGCATCCTGATGTGCCTGTTCGCGGCCTCGATCATCACGGCGGCGCTCACCGAGGGCGGACCGACCTTCGGTTCGCGCTGGGAGAACACGCGCTGGACCAAGCCATTGCTCATCATCGCCTGCCTCACGGCGTTTTCCTTCTCACTTGATACGTTCGGCTTCCTGCTGTCGTCGATCCCCTTGATGGTGCTGATGCTGCGCCTGATCGATCCGGTGCGCTGGACACTCACGATCCCGATTGCCGTGCTCGCGCCACTCGGGATGTGGTGGGTGCTCAAGCGTCTCCTGTTGATCCAGTTGCCTTCGGGCATCTTCGAAATCGGCTGACCGCACCATGGATACGCTCATCAACGTCGCGCATGGTTTCGGCGTCGCACTGCTGCCGATCAACCTGCTGTATTGCTTCATCGGGGTCTTCATCGGCACGCTGGTCGGCGTGCTGCCCGGCATCGGGCCGATTTCCGCGATGTCGCTGCTGCTGCCGGTGACGCTGTCAGGCACACCGGAATCCGGCATCATCATGATGGCCGGCATCTATTACGGCTCGATGTACGGCGGCTCGACGACGTCAATCCTGGTCAACATCCCCGGTGAAGCCGCTTCCGTCGTCACCTGCATCGATGGCCATCAGATGGCCAAGCAAGGCCGCGCCGGCCCCGCGCTCGGCATCTCCGCATTCGGCTCCTTCATCGCTGGCACCTTTTCATTGATTGCGCTGATGCTGGTGGCGCCGTCGCTGGCGAGCGTCGCAATCGCGTTCGGGCCGGCCGAATATTTCAGCCTGATGGCGCTGGGCCTCGTGGTGCTGACCTTCCTGACCCAGGGATCGATGGCCAAGGCGCTGCTGATGGCCTGCGTTGGCATCGTGCTCGGCCTGATCGGGCTCGACAGCATCACCGCACAGCCGCGACTGACCTTCGGCCGGATCGAATTGATCGACGGCATCGGCCTCGTGCCCGTGGTGATGGGCCTGTTCGGCGTCGCCGAGGTGCTGCTCAATACCGAGCAGGTGATCAAGCGCGACGTCATCAATGCCAAGATCACGCAGCTTTTCCCGAGCAAGGCGGACTGGAAGGCCAGCGCCGGTCCGATCGGTCGCGGAACGATTCTCGGGTTCTTCCTCGGCATCCTGCCGGGCGGCGGCGCCGTGATCTCGTCGTTTGCGTCCTACGCGCTGGAGAAGCGGCTGTCGAAAACGCCGGAGCGTTTTGGCAACGGCGCGATCGAAGGCGTGGCCGGACCTGAATCCGCCAACAATGCCGCGGCCGGCGGCGCCTTCATTCCGCTGATGACGCTCGGCATTCCGCCGAACGTGGTGATGGCGCTGCTCTTGGGCGCCTTCGTGATCCACGGCTTGCAGCCCGGCCCGCTGCTGATCACGCAGAATCCCGGCCTGTTCTGGGGCATCGTCGCCAGCATGTATATCGGCAACGTGATGTTGCTGGTGCTCAACCTGCCGATGATCGGAATGTGGGTGCAGCTCTTGAAGCTGCCCTACAACATCCTGTTCCCGCTGATCATCCTGTTCACGATCATCGGCGTCTATTGCTCCAGCAACAACGTGTTCGACGTCTATGTCATGGTCGCCTTCGGCGTCATCGGCTATTTCATGCGCAAACTCGGCTACGAACCCGCACCATTGGTGTTGGCCTTCGTGCTGGGGCCGATGCTGGAAAACAACCTGCGCAAATCGCTGATCCTGTCGCAAGGCGATCTCTGGACCTTCGTCGAACGCCCGATCTCGGCGGTTTGCCTGGCGATTGCCGTCGTACTTCTCGTCGGTCCGCTGTTGCCCTCGCTCCGCAAGAAGCGTGAGATGGTGGCGCTGGATGAGGGCGTCTAGGCTGCAGCGCAGCCCCTGAGGCTTCAGGGCAGCCGCCTGGGTTTCAGAGCAATTTTGCGCGCGCGAACAGGGCGCGAAGCGCGTTTGTCGCCTGCACGATCAGCATGCCATTGTCGGCCGCGGCCTCGAGCGTGGCCTTCGCATCGCCGTGGAGC
>JBOHIT010000501.1:0-2564 GCA_050726155.1 Bradyrhizobium sp. | reverse complement strand
GTGCACAAGGAAGTGCGCACATGAGCATACAGGGCAGCGGAGAACATCCGACATTCCCTGCGCAATGGCTTTACGGTTTATAGCGTGCTCTCCCCGGAGAACGGCTCTTTTGCCTCCGTTGCGCCCTTAAGAAGCAGATGCCTCCAGGTGCGTTGACGCCAGCACCGCGACGTCAGGACCACACGCCTTTGCCGTACACTTCAGTCGCACTCGTCTGTCGCAACTTCCGCGTCCACCGCAACCCGTCCAACGTCCGTGACGACGGCCGACGCCCTCTGAGTGGGACGGGATGGCCAAGATGTGCCCCAATTCGACCTTCGGATAAAGCGAAATATTTTTAATTCCAGGACTTGACATGGATTCTGTAAATCAGAAGTGATTTGCCCGTCGGGCCCTGCGCCTTCGGATTCCGACCCGCACGGGGAATAGAAAGGCTTGACATGCTTCCATATATCCATAAGTCTGGATATATGGAATCAGAACAAGCCATTCTCGCGCTTGCTGCCTTGGCGCAACCGACCCGGCTCGACGTGTTCCGCCTGCTGGTAAAGCACGAACCGGAAGGGCTGGCGGCCGGCGACATCGCCAAGGTGCTGGCGGTGCCGCAAAACACAATGTCATCGCATCTGGCGATCCTGTCGCGGGCGGGACTGGTGACGGCGCGGCGCTTCAGCCGTTCGATCATCTACCGCGCCGACCTCGGCGCATTTCGAAGCGTCATGCTGTTCATGCTCCGGGATTGCTGCGACGGGCGGCCCGAAATCTGCGCGCCATTGATCGAAGACCTGACGCCGTGTTGTCCGCCTGCCAGAAAAAAGCGCGTGCATGCAAAAGTTTGATCTCCCGCGCCGCCTGACGGCGGAGGCGCTCGGCACCGCGATCCTGGTCGCCACCGTGGTCGGCTCCGGCATCATGGCGGAAACGCTCACAAAGGACGTTGCGCTGGCGCTGCTCGGCAACACGTTGCCGACCGGTGCGATCCTGGTGGTGCTCATCACCATTCTCGGACCGATATCGGGCGCGCATTTCAATCCCGCGGTCTCGCTGGTGTTCGCGCTCCGGCGCGAACTGACGCCGCGCGATGCGGTGCTGTACGTGGCGGCCCAGATCGCCGGCGGCATTGCCGGAACGATGCTGGCGCACGCCATGTTCGCGCTGCCGCTGATGGACGCGTCCCTGAAAGTGCGAACCGGCGGCGCGCAATGGCTGGCCGAGGCCGTGGCCGCGTTTGGCCTGGTCGCAACCATTCTTGCCGGCATCCGGTTCAACCGCCCGGCAATCCCGTGGCTGGTCGGGCTTTACATCACCGCCGCCTATTGGTTTACGTCGTCGACATCGTTTGCCAATCCGGCCGTCGCCATCGCAAGGTCGCTGACCAATACGTTTTCGGGAATTCGTCCCACCGATCTTCCCGGCTTCATCGCTGCCGAACTATGCGGCGCCATCATCGCGATGCTGCTGATGGGCTGGTTGTTGCGCGGGATGAGCGAGGCTGATGTAACGACCAAGGAGGCTCATTCATGAGCGTGACGATCTATCACAACCCCTCCTGCGGCACCTCGCGCAATACGCTGGCGATGATCCGGCAGAGCGGCGAAGAGCCCGAGGTGATCGAGTATTTGAAGACCCCGCCGAGCCGCGCCCGGCTGGTGGAATTGATCGCGGCGTTGGGCATTTCCGCGCGCGAATTATTGCGCGAGAAGGGCACGCCCTATGCGGAGCTCGGCCTTGCCGATCCCAAATGGAGCGACGACCAGCTGATCGATTTCATGCTTGATCATCCGATCCTGATCAACCGGCCGATCGTGGTGACGGCGAAGGGCGTGCGGCTGTGCCGGCCGTCGGAGTTGGTGCTGGACCTGCTGGATCATCCCGCGGAATCCTTCGTGAAGGAGGACGGCGAGGTCGTAGCACTTCCGAAAACGTAAGGGCACCGCGACCCTTCCGTCCGTCACGATTGCGCGGCATAATGGGCGCATGGAACTTACGCCCCGTCTGCGCCTGATGAACTGGCTGGCCAGCCAGAGCCTGACCGGCCTGCCCGAAAACGATCTGCTCCGAGGCTTCTGCGAGCACTGCCGGGCCCACGGCCTGGAACTGTCGCGCGCACTGGTGTTCATCGACACGCTGCATCCTGTGTTCGAAGGGCGCGGATTTCGCTGGAACGAATCCCAGACCAACGAGGCCGACAGTTTCGAGTATGGCTCGACCAACGAGGGGACGGCTGCGGAGAGCTGGCGGCGCTCGACATTCCACCATTTGCTTGAGACCGGCACGGACGAACTGCTGATCGATCTGTCCAACTGCGAAGGGCAGGATTTCTCGATGATCGAGGATCTGACCGCCAAGGGTCACAAGCATTTTCTCTCGTTCGTGCACCGCTTCGGCGATGCCGGCACCATGGGCCAGATGGACTGCTTTTATTCGACCTGGGTGACCCGCCGGGACGAAGGCTTTGGCGAGCAGGGGCTCGCCGCCTTGCGTGAGCTGGTGCCGGTGCTTGGGCTGGCGGTCAAATCTGCAGCCCAGGCCGAAGTGGCGCGGACGCTGGGCCGGGTCTATCT
>JBOHIT010000500.1:0-4786 GCA_050726155.1 Bradyrhizobium sp. | reverse complement strand
ATACTTCGCTACATGGTGAAGTATCAAGCATCGCGCATCGACCGCACGTTTTCAGCACTCGCCGACCCGACGCGGCGGGCGGTGCTGCTGCGGCTGAAGCAGAAACCCGGGCTTTCGGTGAGCGAACTGGCCCGGCCGTTGTCGCTGAAACTGCCTGGAATGATGAAGCATCTGGATGTGCTGTCCGACGCCGGATTGATCACGCGGGCAAAAACCGGGCGCACCGTGTCGGTCCATCTCAAGGTCGCGCCGATGCGGGAGGCGATGGCGTGGCTGCAACGGTATGAAAGCCTGTGGACGGTCAGCATCGATCGGCTGGTTGCGCTGGTGGAAGAGGATGACGAGCAATGACCAACAGCCTCCCGAGCGTGACCATCGTGCGCCGGATCAAGGCCTCGCCCGCAAAGGTATGGGCGGCGATCACGCAAGCCGAACGCATGATGCAGTGGTGGGGTCCCGATGCCGGGCCGACGCTGCGCGCCGAGGCGGACGTGCGGCCCGGAGGCCGCTTTAGCGTCGTGTTCCGCCTGCTGAACGGCGATGAGCACAATCCCACCGGAATTTATCGGGAAGTGATTCCCGAGCGGAAGCTGGTGTTCACCTGGGATTTGCCGGGCGCACCGGAACCGGAGTCGCTGGTCACGTTCCTGCTGGAGCCGATCGACGGCGGCACCAGGCTGACGCTGCGCCACGAACGTCTCCCCGATGAAGCGGCGTGCAGGAGTCACGAGCAAGGCTGGAACGGCCTGCTCAACAAGCTATCCCCTTTCCTTGGAGTTACCGAATGGGCGAACTGATCCTCACCACTTACGACTGGGTTCCCGAACCGCCGCGCGGCTATGTGCGCGACATCAGGGTGCGCTGGGCGCTGGAAGAGGCAGGCCTGCCCTATCGCGTCGAGAGCACGCCGTTCCGCGATCGCAAGCCCGGGCATTTCGCCCATCAACCCTTCGGCCAAACGCCGTGGTTGACCGATGGCGACATCTCGATCTTCGAAAGCGGCGCGATCCTGCTGCATCTGGGTGAACTGAGCCCCGCCCTGATGCCGGCCGATCCGCGCGGACGCAGCGACACCAAGGAATGGCTGTTCGCGGCGCCCAACTCCGTCGAGATGGCGAGCCTGCCGTGGTCGCTGCTCGTCTTTTCCGGCAACACCGGCGACACGCCGGTCTGGAAACTCTTTGACGGGTTCCTCCACCAGCATCGCCTCAAGCACCTGGAGCCGGTGTTGGCGAGCCGCGAATGGCTGGCCGGGACCTTCTCCGTCGCCGACATCCTGATGGCCGATGTGCTGCGCCTCGTCGACCGGTTCGACGGCCTGGCGGAGTATCCCGCCTGTAAGGACTATGTCGCCCGCGCGACGGCTCGTCCGGCCTTTGCGAAGGCCTATGCGGACCAGATGGCGCATTTCGCGGCGGCAGATGCGGCTTGAGATCTTCCGGTCACGCTTCACCGTCAGCCGTCACCAATTGGCGTTGGTGCCGCGCGTGTCGATGTGGACGAAGCTTGGATATTTGCCGATACCGCCTTTGAAGTCGGGCGAACTGACGCGCACCGCCTTGGCAACCGCATGCCACTGTGCGGCCGTGCCGGTGGCGCAGCGAAAATCGATCGCGTTGAATTGCATGTGGAGGCTGGCGCTTTCGCCGCCGATGCACGAGTTATAGGCCGGGCTGCGGTACGCCGACAGGATGGTGCACTTGGCATTCAACCGGTGCCTGATCTCGTCGAGCATCCGCGCCGTGTCGCCGATGCGGGTCCATTTGGCCTGCTCTGGAAGATGGTTCTTGCCGGCGCAACTGGCGCCCGGTGCGTTGCTGGCGCCCATGAACAGCAGTTCCTCGGCGCTGAAATAGCGTAGGCCCAGCGACTGAACGAACTCCCGGAACGCCACCATGTCGAAGCCTGCCTGCTCCAGCGCGGCTTCCATCGAAGCCTCCGTCGAAGCCTTGGCCAAAGATTCCAGCGCGGCACCCTCGCCGATGTCGACCTTGGAGAACTCCTTCTTGTCGTTCATACTGGCGGTCGACTTGACCGACGGCTTTGCGGCTGGTTTGCCGCCGGGCGACTCGGTTTTGGCCTTCTTCACGCGCGGCAGGGGCGCTGCTTTTCCGCCCTCCGCGGTGAACCCGTCTTCGAAGACCGCAGCACTCGCCACGGCTTCGGTATCCCCGGCTCCGATAAGGTCTGAAATGCCGTCGGCGATCGCGTTGGCGATCTTGTCGCGATACTCATTCGTCTTCAGCCGCGCCTCTTCGGCAGCGATGTCCATGAAACTGATTTCCACCAGGCAGCAGGCGGTCTTGGCGTGATGGACGTCCGGCCTGAGCACGCCGAGCGGCTGACGCTTGACGCCGCCCGGATGGATGGCGTTGCGGTCAGAAAGCCCGGTCGCCGCAACGACACGCTTCTGAACGGCGCGACAAAGGTCGGCAGATCGCGAATTGTGCACGTTGTCGCAGAGGGTCTCGGTGCCCTGCGCCGAATGGTTGAAGCCGTTGAGGTGTATCGAGAGGAATACCGGTGCTGCGATCGTCTTGGCTGCTTTCGCGCGGTCTGCAAGCCCGAGATTGTTATCGGCCTTGCGCGTCAGCACCACGGTATGGCCGCGCGCGGTCAGTATCTTCTCGGCGCGAAATGCGAGGTCCAGCGTCACCGTCTTCTCGAGCAAGCCGGTCGGACCGACCGCATTGTTGGGGCTGGAGCCGCCAATCTTCGTTGTTCCACCGTGACCGGGATCGAGCACGACCTGAGCCATTTCCGCTCCATTATTCGCTTGAGGCGAGCCAGTGTGTTTTTTGCTTGGCTGGAAACTACCCGAAAAACCAAAGCAATCCTAGGTGGCAAAATTAGTGATTTTCCCGTCGGGTTGATTTGTCGCAGGCGACGTCGTTTCCGTCATCGCGAGCGGGGTATGGGTCCGCATTCCCGCGGCACGAAATGCCCGAGCTTTGCCTTGAATTTCACCCTCTCGAAAAACAGAGGGCGCAGGGAAGACCGGGTGCGCGCTGCACCCGCGGTCTCGCGTGCAATGTGCACAAAGAGTGCGCACACGAGCATACAGGTTCAGCGGAGAGCATCCGGCCTTCCCTGCGCAATGGCTTTACGGCTTACTTCGTGCTCTCCCCGGAGAACGGCTCTTTTGCCTCCGTTGCGCCCTGAGAGGCAGTTGCCTCCAGGTGCAGTGACGCCAGCACCGCGACGTCAGGACCACACGCCTTCACCGTACGCTTCAGCGCCGTTCGTTATCGGCACCTCCGCGTCCACCACGACCCGCCCCACGCTCATGACGATCATGATACGCCCCTCGGAGTGGGACGGGATGGCGAGAAATATGCCACTGCTTTGCCATTCGGATAAAGCGAAATATTTTTGATTTTGGGGCTTGACACGATTTCTGTAAATCAGAATTGATTTGCCCGTCGGGTAGTTTTTGTCGCACTTGACCGTCATTGCCTGCGACAAACGCGAAGCGTTTGCGCAAGGGAGCGAAGCGACGAAGCAATCCATTCCTCGGCTGGGCGCACCATGGATTGCTTCGCTTCGCTCGCAATGACGAGGAGAGTCCGCAGGGCGAGCTAGCGGCTCGTCCGCCGAAGCTCTCCGAGCGAAGGCGGAAGCGTAACCCGCCGCTTCACTGACGCGTCGGCGCAGTTCATCGGCCGAGCCGCGCGATCATGCAGGAACGTATGTCAACATGATCACGTCCTCGTCCATTCGATCGCTGGCCACAAGGCGCAGCGGCGGCCGGGGGCCGGCGAAGAATGGCTTGCCGCGACCGAGCACGACGGGGTGGAAGTAGAGCCGATACTCATCGATCAGACCAAGATCGGTCAGGCTTCGCGCCAGCTCCGGTCCGGCGACGTCGATCTCCCCGGTGCGCTCAGCCTTCAGCCCCCGTATGACCGCCTCGAAATCATCCCCGACAAGCGTGGCGTTGGGGCCGACCGACTTCAGGGAGCCCGACACGACCCACTTCGGTTGCTTCCGCCACGCCGCCGCGAAGTCGTGTTCCGCGGCGTCCCACTCAGGCTGGTCTTCGTCCCAATAACGCATCACCTCGTAGATGCGGCGACCGTACACACTGCCCTCCAGGCCGCGCATTCGCTCGACGAAGTGTTGAAAGAGCGCGGGGCTTGGTGGCTTGAAATCCTTGTGGTCGTGGTCGACATAGCCGTCCAGCGACTGGTTCATTCCAAATACGAGCTTCGCCATGGTGATTCCCTCGCTATCAGGCGACGCCGAGCGCGCCGCGCTCCCCGTCACGGGGCGTCGAGAGCTCCTCGGGCGTCACATACTCGGCCAGATCCGCCGCCTCGTAAAACGGCCGGATCTCGACCCCGCTCGCGCCCAACATCGGATTGCGCTTCGCCCAGGCCACGGCCTCGTCCATATCCCTGACCTGCCAGATCATGAAGCCGGCGACCAGCTCGCCGGTCTCGGCGAACGGCCCGTCGACGACCGTGCTGCCCGAACCATCCGACGTGATACGCTTGGCCTCGGCGTTGTTCTGGAGACCGGCGCCGGCCACCATGATCCCGGCCTTGACCAGTTCCTCGGTGAACCGGTCCATCGCCGCGAATGCCTCTTGCGTGGGGGGCGCGCTTTTCTCGCTGCTATCAGTGGCTTTTCCGAACACCATCACCCGCATTGTGTGTCTCCCCACTTGAGCTGCCCTTGGGCTTTCATGGCGAGGACGAACGGCGTTTTGGGAAACCGACATCGCCTTCCGATTTTATTCGGCGCCTCTCTCCCCGTCATTCCGGGGCTCGCGAAGCGAGAGCCC
>JBOHIT010000499.1:0-4423 GCA_050726155.1 Bradyrhizobium sp. | reverse complement strand
CCTTATGCCGGCGAAGGCACGCGCGTGATGCCTATCCCGCTTGTTTCCTTTCAGGGCGAGAAGTTCCACTTCCGCGGCCTTAGCGCCGGTTGGCAGCTTATCGGCGGAGATTCCTTCGAACTCTCGGCGATCGCCAAGTTCCGGCTCGACGGCTTCAACGTGGACGATCTGGGCAAGACAGAGTTGGCCGCGAATGGCCTGGACTATCGGCTGCTCGAGGACCGCGATAATGGGTTGGATCTGGGGTTGTCGGCCAAGTGGAGCGGTGCGGCGGGCGAGATCGAAGCCGAGATCCTGGCCGATGCGGTCGACGCCAGCGGCGGCCAGGAGATGTCGCTCAAATACGGCTATCCGTTCGATCTCGGGAAAGGGCGGTTGACTCCGAGCGTGGGCGTCACTTGGCTATCGAAGGACATGGCCAACTATTACTACGGAACACTCGACGAAGAGGTCGCCCGAGGCGTGGTGGACTACAAACCCGGGGCGGTGGCCATTCCTGAAATCGGCGCGTCCTACTTCCGTCCGATCGGACAGAAATGGTCGCTGATCGGGTTCGTCAAATACGCGGCCTTGCCCGACGAAATCACCGATAGCCCGCTCATCGAGCCGGACACCGACGGCACGTTCTCGGTGTTCGTCGGGTTCTCGCGCGGGTTCTGAATTCGGGCGGCTGCAGCGGCAGGACACTCCGGGTCCCGCCCGTTTCAGCGGCGCCGATGGGATCGATACGTCGCAAGCGCCCGCTGCTGGCCAGGAGCGAGAGCAAGCAGAACCGCCCACAGAGTCAACTTCTCCCCCGGGAATCGACGATGCACGCCTACAACGCAAAGAGCCAGAACAAGTTCGGCAGGAGCAAAGGGATCGATGTGTTGAGAGATCTTCCGGACCTGCCGCCGGTCGAACCCAGAACTTCGGTGCGAAGGCACAACGTCTGGTTGCGGCGGGTGGCGGTTTGCTTCGTGCTGATCTCCTTGTTTCTGATGGTGCGATCCGCCTTCGCGTACCCGGGTGCGCCATGAGCCTGGACAAACGCTTCCGTTGTCTATGCTTACTGCTGATGACGACGCTGACGGGTTGCGCCTCGGTCATGCGGAGCGATCTCAATGCCGATCCTGCTGAGGCCATAAACGCCATTGCGCCGTTAGCGGCGGGGCAACCGTCCCTAGAGGCGGGAGAAGCGCCCGGGGAGAACATCGAGGCAATTCCCGAATCCATAGTGGAAACATCGCCTGACGGCCTTTTGGAACTGGCCGACAACGCAGTCGCTGCGGCGGTGCCGTTGGGCCCCTCGGAGAGCGAACGATCCGTCGATCCGGAACCGCAGTCGCCGCAATCATCGACTGCCTATGATCCATGGCAGCGATTCAATCGCCGGGTTCATCATTTCAATACCGTCGTCGACAGGACAGTGGCGCGGCCGGTCGCTCGGGCCTATGTGGCTGCATTGCCTGCAGCCGTGCGCAGCAAGGTCAGCAACTTCTTCGACAATCTAGGCCAGCCGGCCACTGCGGTGAACGCATTGCTCCAAGGCCGGATCAAGCACTCGGCCGAAGCGCTGGGTCGGTTCCTGGTCAACAGCACCGTGGGTCTGGCGGGCCTGTTCGATCCCGCGACGCGGTTGAAGATGCGGGAGCGAGACGAAGATCTCGGCCAGACCCTGGCTGCTTGGGGTTGGAAGCGGTCCCGCTATCTCGAACTGCCGTTCTTCGGGCCCAGCACGGTGCGGGATTTTCTCGGGCGGGTCGGCGATTCCCCGCTGCAGCCTTTGACGCAGATCGAATCAGACAAGGTGCGTGTCGGCCTGGAAGCACTCGGCCTGGTGGATGGCAGAGCGCACCTGATGGGTTTCGATGCTCTTAGGGAGGAAGCCCAGGACGATTATTTGCTGGTGCGGGATTCATGGACGCAGCGACGCGAATTCCTGATGCAGAACGGTGCGACGGAAGGTTCCGCCCTTCCGGATTACCTGAAGGAATGAGCACCGAGTTGCGGGTTTCGCTTGTTCCACTGGCCTGGCCGACAACCCGCCGCCGTTCAGGCGACGGGTGATGCAGATATTGAAGAACGGCCGTCGGATAACGAGCAAGCAGCAACAGATGTCCGAACAAAAAGGTGTTATTTCAGAGCAATGGCAGTCGCTGTGCCATCCACCGCGTTGCTGTCGACCTGATTGTTTCCATAGGATTGGAGCTGACCGCCGCTGGCAGCGATAAGACCGGTCCCGTTATTGCTCGTCACGACCGAACTGCCGATCCTGACAATGGCATTGGCCCCCGTCGACCGCACGCCATCGCCGAGATTATTAACAGACGCCACCCGATTCAGCATCATGCGAATGGCACCGCTAGTGCCCTCTGCGAAAAAACCATGAGAAGACGAGCCTGCCACTGTCGTATCGGTAGCGGTTATGAAAATCAATCCAGTCGTGGCGGCTGTGCTGGCGCGGACGCCAATAACGTTGTTCGAGAAGTTGGAGTTCGTGATGGTGACCCTCGCGCCGCCCGTGCCGGTAGGGGCAATCTGGATTCCGGCTCCGCTTGCTCCGATGCCGTTGCCAGTTATGTTCGAGTTGATGATATGAATTTCTGCAGTTAGAGACGTGTTGTTGACGATAATGCCATTGCCGTTCGGGTTCGCTCCGGTGAAATCGCGGATGACGCAATCCTCGACGATCAGGGATGCGCCTTGCAGGAAGCGGATGCCGTTTAGGCCGGGTGAAGCGGGCGCGCCGCCATCGATATCCAGGCCGCGAAGCACGACATCGATACCAGCTCCGTTGATGATGATGCCGTTGGTGGAGGACGCAAGAGCCGAACCTTCGACTTGCTTGCATGAAATCGTTATCGATTTCGTGACCGTTACGGCACCGAAGCCGCCAGGATCGATACAGTTGATGATGCCGCCTGTTGCCGTCTTAGAAATTGCGCCGGCCCATGTCTTGCAAGGTGCGGTGCGGCTGCAGGGATTTACGTCATCGCCTACTCCCGACACCCAAGTTCGCGTCGCCTGTGCAAAAGCGCTCCCGCTCGCAAGCAGGAGTAATACCGATAGGATCAACGAATTGCGGAATACTGATTTTTGCTGGCTCATTCCATTTTCCCCTTAAGACATTAATGAGTGACTGGATTTGCCCCCGTACCGACATGCCAGTCCATTGGACGACAAACCCCCTGGGTCGGAGCTATCCGAGCTCCTCCGCTACCACTATTACGCTTATTCCCCCCGGCCCCGGCCAACTGGCCGCTCAGCCGACATGGTTCGAGTCGGCTGCCCGCGCGGCCCTTTTAGCATGTTTGGTCAGGTGGCGCATTCGCCGGCATTGCCATGCGCTACGTCCGCCCTGGGAAAGGATTTTCCGGCCCTGACGGACAACGAATTGCCGCACTGCAACAGCAACGCACGCCTCTCACGAACAGTTGCTTGGCGCCGACGGCCGGCAGGGAATAATCGCCCTGAGCTTGAATCTTCTCGCTCTTGTCGGGCGTTGATGCCAATGTCTACAGGGGGCGTCAGGCGATGTTGCGATCACAGCCATCAGGATAGGCAGTAACCACCACCGCATGACGCCGTGGCACGGACTATGATAACGATCAACACCATGACCGGAGAATTGGAATGAACCAGAGAGTACGGCTGATGATCGGGCTGATGTTGGTTGCGACCATGGCGGCTTGCAGCCCATCCCAGCCTCCGGCGGAGCCCGAGGCGGCGCAACCTGCGGAAGAAATGTCCGCATCACCACCTGTTGCCGAGCCGTCTGTTGCTGAGCCGCCAGCGCCCACGCCGATTGTTCCCGCGTCTGGTGCTACCTCCGGGAGCATGGTCGTGTATGCCTGCGAAGATGGCAGCGGAGTGACGGTAACCTACGACAAGTACGGCGCCCTGGTGAAGCTTCCCACTGGCTCGACGATGTTGTCGCGCGCCGAGTCCGCATCCAATGGGGGCAGCGATGCCTATCTTGGCGAGGAATTGTCTTTGTACCGCAGCGGCAATCTTGTCCAATTGCAAGTTGCCGGGAAATCTCGCAACTGCACTGAATCCCCGACCGGCGGTTAGAGGACGCTGCGCGAAGGCTCCGCGCATGCTCGGGAAATCCCAATGGCGGACTCTTGGTTTCGGTGGGCGGCTGTGCCGATAATTTACGGCTTTATCTAGGTGCTCCCGAGCCTTAGGGGGCAGGGTTGACATGGCAGGAATAGGCGGAGGTTAATGAAGCGCTTATTGGCCAACGTCGCCCGGTGCTTATCATGCGCATAGGGGAAGTCGTAGTGATGTAGCTGGCAAGCCACTGAATTGTGCGCCCGTTGCGGTATGACTGATGGTTAGCGTCAACTCATGCTTCGAATTGGGTGCTTCGCTTGTAGCGAGCGTCAAGATCATCATGCTGTTTGGAAATGCCGTTCTTGGGCAGGCTGCTTAACCG
>JBOHIT010000498.1:0-4083 GCA_050726155.1 Bradyrhizobium sp. | reverse complement strand
GGTTCGGCGCGCGGCAGACTCAGAAAGCGTCGTGCCTCATCGGCGACATCGCGAAAGTCGATGAAACCGCAGCTCTCGCGGATCACGTCGAGGAGATCGCCATGTTCGGCCGAGGCGGCATCGGTCCAATGCCCGGCGGCGCCGGGTCCGAATTCCGGTCCGCTGAGCCGGACGAACATCGACCGGCCGGGCGTATTGCGAACGTCGCCCACCGTCCAGTAGCGGCCCTGGCGCCGCCCGTTGGACAGGTAATGGCGGCAGACCGCCTCGGCATTTTGGGCGAGGCGGCGCGCCAGTTCGGAAGCGTCGCGGGGCATCACGCAACCTCCCGCAACGCGCTGACATTATGTTGCGTAGAAGCTGTCAATCGTCTGCGAGACAGCACCCAAGTGCAAATGCGCAACATAACCTTCGGCGCAACATATTCGGTCTTATGTTCAACTGCACATAAGACAGACGCGGCGACCGGCGAGCACGGGGATCTCCTCGACGTGATCCGGGAGAGTTGCGGCCTGGTCGATTTCCACGATGTTGCGGACGAGGCACGACGCTTCCTGAGCCTGCCGCAATCCGAGCTGGAGCCGGGCTATCGACCGCGTTGGTCTTCAGCGCCGACCGGCTCGTCGGAATCGGCACGGCGTCTGTTCGCCATGTCGAAACCGATTGCCGGTACGGTCGTGGAAACCTATCTGCGTGGACGCGGCATCACCGACCTGAATGGCATCGACAGCCTGCGATTCCATCCACGCTGCTACTATCGTCCCGAGGCCGACGCGCCGACCGAAATCTGGCCCGCAATGATCGCGGCCGTTACTGACCTCCGGGGCCACATCACCGGCGCGCACCGAACATGGCTCGATCCGTCCGGGCGCGACAAGGCGCCGGTCGATACACCACGTCGGGCGATGGGCCACCTTCTCGGGCACGCGGTCCGCTTCGGTCCGGCTGGCGACGTGATGGCGGCCGGCGAGGGCATTGAGACCATGCTGTCGCCCCGCTGCGTCATGCCCACTATGGCGATGGTTGCAGCACTCTCGGCCGCGCATCTCGGAGCCATCCTGTTCCCGGCAACGCTGCGTCGGCTCTATATCGTCCGTGACAACGATGCGGCGGGCGATGGTGCGGTGGCAGGACTGTTCGACAGGGCGCAGTCGGCCGGAATCGAGGCGATGGTGCTGTCGCCGCGGTGTGGAGACTTCAACGAGGATCTGCGGAATTTTGACATCGAAGCGCTACGTGCAGCGTTGCGCATCCAGCTCACCCCGGAGGACGTTGGCCGGTTCTTGAGCACGGGGGATTAGACGGGAATAGGGGATGAGGCTGGTGCTCCGCCCTGACGAGGTACCATCGACCTCGGAGCTTCCTTGTTGGCGGAGAGGACCGTGCCCACGGCCTTCTTGAGAGGGCGACCCTGCGGCAAGCGGTCCGGCCACGCAATGGCGTCCGCCGACTATTTTCCGTCGCGTCCTTCGGCCGCTTTACATCGCGAAACAAAATAGCCGGCTCCCGCCATCCTCCGCTGCGCTACGGCCGCTGTCGCTTCGCTCGGCGGTGCAGGTCCGGTCCGCCCGCCGCCTTTCGTCGCCACGAAGGCCGCGATGGGCGCGGCCGATCCGACAAAAGGACGCCACCATGACGATCGATCGCGACGAACAGGTCTTTGAGCCGCCGCAGGCGACATCCCCGACCGATCACATCCTCACCGAACTCCAGCTCCACGGCTATCGACCCTTCCAGGACGAGCCCGACCCGAGACCGCTTCCCGAAGCTCCTACCGTCACCAGTGCCGTCGCCGACATCTTCGACGCACTCACCGCGACCTTGAGCGAAACCCGCCTCGAACCCGACCTTGAGGACCTCCTGTGGTCGACCGTCAATCTCTTCCACCGTGCCAACGAGCGCATCGAACGCGAACTCGACGACAACGAGCAGGCGCAGAAGCGCGGCCAACGCGACCAGGATGGCTCCGAGATCCGCTCGGTCGAACTGGAGCGTCTCACCGCCGAGGGCATGAGTTTGATCGAACGCCGCGATGTCATGGAACTCTTCCGCGACCAGGCCGCCGAACACTTCGCCCGCCAGACCGGATCGCACTGGCATCCGCGCAGCGGTTCGAAGGTCAACCATCGTGCTCTGACTTCCGCTGTCATCGACAGCCGCGACTTCCTCGCCGCCAGGCGCCGGGCTGACACCGAAGTCATGTTGCCTCCCGGGCCGAAGATCGCCTTCACCGGCGGGCTTGATTTCAACGACCATCGCCTGATCTGGGACAGACTCGATCAGGTCCACGTCAAGCACCCGGACATGGTGCTGCTGCACGGCGGTTCGCCGAAGGGCGCCGAGCGTATCGCCGCCCGCTGGGCCGACCACCGCAAGGTTCCGCAAATCGCCTTCAAGCCCGATTGGACCAAACACGCCAAGGCAGCGCCCTTCAAGCGCAACGATCAGATGCTCGACGTGCTGCCGATCGGTGTCATCGTCTTCCCCGGCACCGGCATTCAGGAGAACCTGGCCGACAAGGCACGGAAGCTCGGCATCCCCGTCTGGAAATTCGGCAACGGCGGCGCGTAAGCGCCGCCACCATTTCCTCAACCGGATAGCAGATCATCACCGGTAGAGCGGCATCGATTTATCCGCTCTACGCCGCAACGGCGATCCGAGCGGGGGCGCTCATCACATCGCTTCCAAGCTGGAATCTTGCGCAGGGGATTCCAAACGCCCGCGGGATCGGCTAACCCTAGGGATAGCGCCGTGGTGGTGGTGGAAGGCGCGCGCCCTGCAACCCCTGTCACGGGAGTCATCACCATGCTCATTGTCGGCTTTATTCTCAACGTCGTCGGACTCGGTGTCATATGTTGGGCACTGTTCACGCTTGCTGTCCATGCGTTGCCGTTTTTCGTCGGCCTGACCGCAGGGATCTATTCATTTCAGGCTGGGATGGGTCCGTTCGGAGCCATCGTCATTGGTTTCATCGTTGCTGGTTTTGCATTCGTTCTCGGGCGGCACGCTTTTTCCGTCGCGCGCAGTCCCGTTGTCCGTCTTCTCATTGGGCTGCTATTCGCGGTTCCGGCGGCACGCGCCGGGTATGATGTGACCCTTGCCCTTTCGCATATTGGCATTCCCTCGGAATGGTGGCGGGAGTCGTTCGCTATGCTTGGCGCCATCGCCGTCGGGAGCACCGCCTGGGCGCGGGTGTCGATGCAGACCGACCCCGCTCTCACACCGGGTGTTGCGCTGGGCCCTATTCAGCCGCCGAATGGAGCGACGACCGCGGGCGGGTGACTCTACGGGTCTATCGTCTCTCGCTTGGGATCGGCGCGGATATCCGGTCGTCAAACATGACCACGGCAACGCGGTCCTCTCTCACGCTTCAATGGAGCCGGGCGATCTCGTCGGCGGACTAGTCCCGTTGTTGCGGGCGGGTGCGCTGTCTTTGGTCCGGTCTGCCTCGGGGGCAACGCGTCGCCTTTCCATGCGCCAGGTTTTCTTTTCCTTCGCCTGGAATGCGCGGCTTCTTGTGTGAGTCGATCGCTAGCTGGCACGTCTCCAAAATGCTGTTCAGCGCACGCGAGCACCTAGCCTCTCATTGGCTTGATCTGGCCGAAGGCCGGCTGCGCCTCGATCGCCTGAACCGCAACGGCGGCGGTGAGACTTTCTTCCCCTGGGCTTCGCCCATTCCTCGCGAGGCAAGAAAGTCGCTCCGCCGCCATCCTCCGCTGCGCTTCGGCCCGCGAGCGGGTGCGGCGTCGATCGCCTCCGGCAAACGATCGCCATCGAGGCCGCGATGGTCGCGGGGCTCGAAACAGCAAGGAGAAGTCACATGGCCAACATCGGTTCCTTCAAGAAGTCCGGCAACGAGTATCAGGGCGAGATCGTCACGCTCAGCGTCCAAACCAAGGGTGTGCGCATCGTCCCCGAGGCCAACCGGAGCAACGACAACGCTCCCAGCCACCGGGTCTTCGTCGGCCGCGCTGAGATCGGGGCTGCCTGGTCGAAGCGCTCCAACGAGGGCCGCGATTACCTTTCGCTCAAGCTCGACGATCCGAGCTTCAATGCGCCGATCTTCGCCAACCTGTTCGACGA
>JBOHIT010000497.1:0-10701 GCA_050726155.1 Bradyrhizobium sp. | reverse complement strand
CGCCAGGGCCGCGCGCGGCCGTTCGAAATGACGCCGTTCATGCGGTTCCTCGACGGCCGGCTGGCGGAGTTGAAGCCGCATCTGACGCGACGGGTCGACATCAAGGTGGCGCTGCACCGGCATCCCGGCGTCGCCGGCGTGGTGGAAGCCGCCGTTGAAATCCTCTCCGCTATCCCGGGCGTCGAACTCGTCGACCTGAAGCAGCCGGCCGTCGGCCTGCAGAGCGTCAGCGTTTCGGTACTTCCCGCGTTCAAACGCGAGCTGCAGTTGAACGAGTTGCAGGCGGCAGCCGACGCCGGAATCGATGCGCTGGTGACGGTCTATCATTCCGACCAGCGCGAACTGTGCGCGCACGAGCGCGACTGGCCGTTCCGTATCATCAACATCCTCGAAGTGGTCGGCGAGAGCATGGGGTTGCACCAGCACGATCGCTACAAGGAGCTCAAGATCATGCAGGACGCCGACCAGATCGTGTCCGAATGCAGCGACCTGATCGCGCAGCACGGGCTCGATGCCGCAAAGGCGAGGGATGTCGTGGTCAAGACGATGCTCGGCGACCAGCCGCTTCCGCTCAGGGGGCGCGCAGCTGGGGCCGCTGCTGGGTGATCTCTGTCACAGTCCGCCCGGAATGGATGGGGCATGTTGGGGTCACGGGCTGAGAGATGCCCGGAACGCAACATCAACCACTCTAGCGAACGGACAGGATGATCATGAGCAATTCCCTGAATCGGACCACGGGCGCTGACTGCGAATTCCTTAGCCTCGAACAGCTTGACGCCGTCAGCGGCGGCCTCTTCGGCGACAAGGTCGTCATCATCGGCTGCACGACGCGCCCGCCGTTCGGCGGCTACCCCCCGGGAACCGTCACCTGGAATCCCTGGATCGGCCAGCCGTACCCGACGCCGAGGTTTTGAGCCAATAAAGCAGTAGCCAATGCCTGATGGCACCTGGCTACTGCCCGTTTGCGGCATTGCTTTGCGTCCGTTCGTGTCGGCCGCGATGTCTGCGAATTGGATCTCGTTACGAGCCGGATCCGCCCGCCACGATCTTCTCGTTCAGCTTCTGATCGACGACCTGCACCGTGTTGTCGATCTCGGCATTGGCCGCGCCAAGCTGATGCGAAATCAGCTTCACCAGCAAATCGACCCGCTCGATGAACGGCGCGCCAGCGGCAACCGCGCGTGCCGCCGATGACGGCTTGAGCAGGCTTTCCGCCGCCTTGGCGTATTTCGCGAAGGGAACCTGATCCTGCGGGTCGGCGCCGAGACGCCGCGCGATGCCGTCGACGTGCTCATAGATCGCTTGCGACTGTTTCAGATCACCGTGCACGGCGTCGCGGATCGACTGCGGCTCGTTCGGCGTGATGCAGCGGTAATTTCCGGTCAGCAGCATCGACCATTTCGCCAGCGGGACGAACAGCGAGTCGAACACCTTGAGCTTGACCGGCACGTCCTGGCCATCCAGCTTCACCGCGTCGATGTCGGCTTCGAGCTCACGCAGCAGCTGATTATGTTTCTCGTCTTCGAACGCCGCGGCCTTGAAGTTGGTCGGCAGGCCGACATGAAGGACGTTGGCGGCCTCTTCCGGCGGGCGGAACGCCTGCGGATCGGGCGAGCACAGCGATACCAGTCCGGGCTTGAAGCGTTCCCACACCAGCGCGTTGGTGTAGGCCTCTTCGAGGTCCATATCCGCCAGCGCCGGAATCCGCTTCAGATAGGGCAGCGGCGGCATGTTCATGATCGACAGGCAAGGCAGCTTCGCCTCGGCGATCTTGATCATCAGCACCCGGATCGTGTGGTTGGTGTATTGCGGCTCCTGCATCGCGAGACCGACCAGATCATAGCGCGAGAGGTCGACGTTGCCGGGCGTGACCGCGTCGAGCTTGCCGGGCAGGTCGCGCGAGAAAATCGCGCGGTGCACCGCCTCGTCGCGCAGCTTGATGCGCACTTCAGTGCCGTCGCGGTTGATGAGTTCAGCGGTCTTGCTGCGGCAGACCAGGGTCACGTTGTGACCGGCCATCAAGAGTTTCGTTCCCAGCAATGAACCGTAGGAGGCTCCAAGGATCAGAATGTTACGCGCCATGTTCTCTCTTCCACCGGTTGTGCTGGATTTTCTTTGCCGTTTCCCCACGCCAAGCCTTGAGAATTTCCGTCCACGATCCGCATCTGGAGGCGGAGGAACGGAGCAGGCCACACTGCATGGGGCAGCCCCTTCGGACGAGGAGCGGCCGTGCTTATCGCAAGTCGGCTGGTATTACAAATGCCAATTGGCCGTCAATTACCGCCGGAATTCGTTGGTCAGTTCGCCGCGCTTTCTCGAACTAGGCCTGGAGCGCGTCACTGCGAGCCGGTTCCGGCAGCGTGATCCTCTCGCTCAGTTTTTGATCCACGGTCTGGACCGTGCGGTCGATCTCTGCATTGGGGATGCCGAGCTGATGCGAAATCAACTTCACCAGAAGGTCGACCCGCTCGATGAACGGCGCGCCGCTGGACACCGCACGCGCTGCCGACGATGGTTTTAGAAGGCTTTCGGCCGCCTTGGCATATTTTGCGAAAGGCACCTGGTCCTTCGGGTCCGCCCCCAGACGTTGAGCGATCCCATCGACGTGGTCATAGATCGACTGCGAGAGCGTCAGATCATCGTACACCGCCTCGCGGATCGACCTCGGTCCGTTCGGCGTGACGCAGCGGTAATTCCCGGTTAGCAGCATCGACCACTTTGCCAGCGGAACGAAAAGTGAGTCGAACACTTTGAGCTTCACCGGAACGTCCAACCCATCGAGCTTCACGGCGTCGATGTCGGCTTCCAGCTCACGCAACAGGGCATTGTGCTTCTCGTCCTCGAAGGTTGCGGCCTTGAAGTTTGTCGGCAGGCCGACATGAAGGACATTCGCTGGCTCTTCCGGCGGGCGGAAGGCCTGCGGATCGGGTGAGCAGAGCGATACCAGCCCAGGCTCGAACCGCGCCCATACCCCAGCATTAGTATAGGCCGGCTCCAATTTCGCTTCCGCCAGCGCCGGGATCCGCCTGAGATAGGGCAGGGGCGGCATGTTCATGATCGACAGACAGGGCAGCTTCGCCTGTGCGATCTTGATCATCAGATCCTCGATCGCAGGGCTGCTGTATTGCGGTTCCTGCATCGCAAGACCAACCAGCTCATAACGCGAAAGGTCGACATCGCCGGGCGCGACGGCGTCCAGCTTTCCCGGCAGTTCGTACGAAAAGATCGCCCGGTGCGTCGCCTCGTCACGCAGCTTGATGCGGACTTCGGTACCCTCGCAATTGATGAGTTCGGCGGTATTGTTCCGGCAAACCAAGGTCACGTTGTGACCCGCCATCAAGAACTTCGTCGCCAGCAATGAGCCATAAGAGGCTCCAAGTATCAGAATGTTGCGCGCCATACTCTCTCTTCCACCGATGCTAGAATTTCAACCGAAGCCACACTGGAATTCCCGTCCAAGGTCTGCTCTTGGGCTTTGCTGGGCGAAGGAACGGCGCAGGCCCAGATCTTTTCATCGGTCCTTTTCATCGGTGCTCTTCATCGGTCCTTTTCGTCGGCGCACCACTGCTCCGGCGCAGGTTGTACAAACGCCGTTTGCGACAGGGCTACTATCTGTGGTGCGGTGCGACGCTCGAAGCCGATGTCAGGCCGAAATCGCCAGCTGGGCGTTGGCTTCCTCGTCGAACGCGGTCGAGATGTCGCGGATGCTGACGACACCGATCAGGCTGTAATTGTCGAGCACGGGCACGTGGCGGATGTGATGCATGGTCATGAGATGGCGAACGTGCTCGAGCGAGTCCGTTGCGCCGCATGACACCAGCTGCTGCACCGAAATGAACTGCGAAACGCGCAAGTTCGCGCCGGCCGCGCCGTGCTCGGCGATCGCGCGAACCACGTCGCGCTCGGTGAACATGCCGACCGCCGTGTTGCCTTCGGTGCGGACGACATCCTTGACCACCAGCGCACTGATATTGCTGGAGCGCATCAGTTGGGCTGCGATGGCAACCGTCTCGTTCATGCGAACCGTCGCGACACGGGCGGCTTTCTTGCGCAGGATATCTCCGACTTGCATGGCAACCTCCTTGGGGTGAATTGCAGGCGAGTCTGGTATACATAATACCATAAGTCAATACGAAAAGGAGCTGATCCGGGGGCCGCAAATGGATAAAACGGGCAGTATTATTGACATTTTGGAAGTTTGAAGAGAGGGGATGACTGGATCTGGCCAGCTGAGGGCGCTCCAAAAGCCGTCAGATATACCAGATCAGGGCCCTTAAAGCGAAAACGCGCCCCATCCTGGCGATGAGCGCGCTTGTCTTCAGATCGAGCAGTGGAGGTTAGTCTGGGACCGAACGCCGAGACCATTGGCCCGTGGCAGCCGCTCAACCGGCGTCTCAACATATGCCGTGGTGCGATCGCTGCTCATCTCCAATTTTTGGACGTTGTCCCGGCGACGAAGGCACCAACCAATCGAACCCGACCGGTCCAAGCCTGTGTGAACCGACTTACGGACTGCGGTAGCCGGTGGGAGGTTAGGTTCTTCGGAACAAGAATACCAAAGGTAGCGCCTTGGCGGGTCAGGACACCTGTTCTTCTATCCACCGAAGATAGTCGGCCGAGCCGTTCTGGATATCGAGCATGATGATTTGCGGAATATCGTAGGTATGCTCGCGCTTGATCAGTTCTTCAATCTTGGCAAAGTGGGCTTCAACGGTCTTGATTGTGAGTGTGTATTCATTGTGGTTGTGAATTTTTGTCTGCCAACGATAGAAACTGTCGACTTCTCTTATCTGCACGGCGGCGGCGAGACGTGCATCGACAAGCTGCTTGGCGATCTTGCGCGCAAGAAAATCTTGCTTTGTCGATGTGAGAATAAGGACGGGCAATTGCGTAGCTCTACAATGGCGGCGGCGGGTATTTGCGCCTCAATGGGTATTGCGCGTCAAGTACGAAGCTACACGACAGGCGCGGCGAGTGTAGCTTACAAGTGTCGCCGGTCAAGCTGAGTTGCGGGCCAGGCACTTCATCCGCAGGAAGATCCTTGGGAGATCGATCCCAGGCCGCGTATCCGTAAACGGCTCCGGGATTCCATTGCCGGGCGGACGATTTTTTGCTCCAGCGAGAATGCGTCCTTCACTTCGTACGCAAACGCGTAGGTAGTTTTCACCAGAAGCCCGCAAGCAATAATCCCTATGCGGAGCCGGACGCATTTCGCGCGGCCGCGTGCTACGTACTATTCCCGGCGCGCAAAGCGGAGATCAAGACGCGCCGCTGAAAGCCGAAATGGGATTGGCACATCCCGGACGACAGGAGGAGTGCGGTGTGAACGCGCCAAGCCGGATAAGCGAGTCAGCCAGAAAGATTCTTCTGGCGACCGATCTCAGCGCGCGTTGTGACCGCGCGCTTTACCGAGCGGCCATGCTTGCAGAGCAGTGGCAATCGTCGCTGATCGTCCTGCACGTGGTTGAAGGCCGTGAGCTGAGTATCCCGGATGCAGCAGGACTGCCGTCGTGGAGACGCCCGCCCGATCCGCTTGATATTGCCAGAAAACACCTCCTGGTCGATGTCGACGCACTTCCGACCCGACCAACCATGCGTATCGCCGAAGGAAATCCTGCAGAAGTCATTCTCTGCAGTGCCGACGCTGAAAGATGCGACCTGATTGCAATCGGCATCGGAAGAGACGAGTCGCTCGGACATTTCTTATTGAGCAGGACAGCGGATCGATTGTTTCGCCGGTCTCCGGTGCCGCTCCTTGTTGTGAAGGATCGTCCTCGCAGGCCGTACTCAAATATTGTTTTCGCTACCGACCTCTCCGATGCCTCGCGTTATGCCCTGGAAACGACCGCACGCCTGTTCCCGGGACAAAGGCTGACAATTTTTCACGCGTACCGCCCACCGTCAGAACGGATAACTGAATCAGCATTACACCGAACATATCGCACGGAAGTCGAGCAGGAGGTGCGGGTGTTTTTGGCAAGAGTAGAAAAATCAGCGCTCGGTTGGCAACCGCCGCGCGTGTTGATTGAGGATGGCGCACCGAACTTTCTGCTGCGTGACTACGTGCGAGAGCAGGAGGTGGACCTGTTAGTGCTTGGCACGCACGGCCGAAATCCCTTCTTCGAGATATTTCTAGGCAGCACCGCAAAGGCAATCATGGATGACGTGCCTTGCGATGCCCTCGTTATCCGAGAACCGCGCCCGGCGATCGAGACCTGACAGAGTATGCTGTCTGCGTGGAGTTGCATTCATCGTCTTCTCCCGAATGCGATGAGGGCCTACGGCCTGGGAACCGCACTCCGCCCCTGCAGGCTCATGCTCATGCGCGCCAGGTGCGACAGCGTCCGCGCGCGCATCTTTTGCAGCACCGCTGCGCGATGGTGCTCGGCGGTCCGCGTGCTGATCCCGAGTCTTGTAGCGAGCACCTTCGTCGGCATCCCTTCAGCCAGAAGCGCCATCACCTCCTGTTCGCGGGCCGTGAGCGTTCGGTAGCTGGCCTCGATAGCCGCATACGCTTCTTCCTCGGCAGCGATTTCGCGGACGCGCTGGTGTGCTTCCTCCAGCGTCTGAAGGAGTTCCGCCGGCTCGAACGGCTTCTCGAGGAAGTGCAATGCACCCGCTCGCATGGCCTTGACGGCAAGCGGCACATCGCCATGGCCAGTAATCATCACCACGACCGGGCACATCGGGCCCTGTTGCAGGTGACGCACGAGATCCAGCCCGCTCATTCCCGGCAAGCGCAGATCAACCAGCAAGCATAACAGCCTGCTCAGCTTGACTTCCGAAAGGAATTCTTCGGCCGAGGCATAGGTGCGCGCTTCCATCCCCGCCGTATGCAACAGCACTTTGAGGGCCTCGCAGACATCGGGTTCATCGTCGATGACGTGCACGACGCGGCTATGGCCCATGGCCCACCTCTGGGTTCAAGGGGAGTTCAATCGTGAATCGCGTGCCGCCATCTGGCCGGACGCGCTCCCAATCGATCGTTCCCCCTTGCGCGCTGATCAGCTCGCGCGACAGCGCCAGGCCGAGACCCATGCCGCTCGGCTTTGTCGTGACGAACGGCTCGAACAGCTGTTTGGCCACGACATCGGACACGCCTGGTCCATTGTCCTCAACCTCGATCCGTACCCCTTTGTCCAGGGCTGCCACGCGAACGGTGACGCAGCCAGGCAATCGGTCCGCCTCCGCGGCGGCATCGATGGCGTTGTTGATCACGTTGATCAGGCTTTGCTCGAGTTGAAGCGCGTCAACGGTGACCGGCGGGACGGACGCAGCCTCAAGCCGCACCGATACACCGTGGGCCCTTGCGTCATCCTCGGCTAGAGCCACCAGCTTCCGCGTCAGGGCGCCGAGGTCAGTGGGAGTTGGCCTGAGCGTGCCGCGCGAGACGAAATCCCGCAGACGCTCGAGGATGTCTTTCGCTTGCCGTAGCTGACCGGTTGCCTTTTCAAGAGACGCGGCAATCGGCGCCATCTCGGCAGGCTTGTCGGCCAAAAGCTGCCGGCCGACGTGAAGGTACATGGCGACGTTCGATAGTGGCTGGCTGATCTGGTGCGCCAATGAAACGCCCATCGCACCGGCCGTCGCATGCCTTGTCATGCGGACCACCTGGGCATGCTGCTCGCGCAGGAGTTCATCCGATTTTCGGCGCTCGTCGACGACGGCGCCGAGCAGCAAGCCGTTGAAAGCGAGCGCCAGCACCAGGAGTTGGTAACCCATGAAGGTGCTCGCGGGATAGCCACCCCAACTGATGAATGCCAGCAGCAGCAGATGGACCACACATACGCCGACCGCCGCTCCCACAAACCCGGAGCGCATCGCGATCCAGCTCACCGGGAGGAACAGCAGATAGAAGAAATGGTATTCGTTAGCTCTCTCGAAGGCGAAGATCAGCCACAATGCGATCAGTACCCCGGTCAGAAAGGCTCCTGAGTCGATCAGCAGCACTGCGCGCCTTGTCTCTCGCAAGCGTTGAACTGGTCCGAACACAGCCATGGCAACGGGGAGGATGATGATGGTACCGACGGTGTCGCCGACCCAAAGATGCGGCACCGCTTCCCAATATTGCTTCGCCGGCAGGTCGCCGAACCACACGAGAAAACCGCAATAGAGGCAGGCGATGACGAATGTCCCTGCCGGCGCCGCCACCAGCAGCGCAATCACATTGCGCAGGTCGGACCGGCCGATTGCAAAGCCGAGGCCTCGCGTGAGACCCGCGGCGAGCGCGGCATAACCGATCGCAACAACGGCGCTCGTGGCGACAGTAGAAGCGACGCCCTTGGCAGCCCCGTAGATGAAGAGATCGACCAGCAACGCCGCCAGGAATAGCACCGGTGCATACGCGACGCCTTTGAGCAGCAACAGGCCCAAGCTCAGCGCCTTCACCGGATTCCACAGCGTGATGCCGAGGCCTTGGAGTTCATGGACGCGCGTGAGCCATTCGAGTCCGACATAGGCGGTAGTGAAGGCGCCGCCGATCAGGACGTATTGCGCCGGCGCCAGGTCGTGCAGCCAACTCACACTCCAGCGCGACCTCTCAGTCGCGTTATCTGATCTGCGGACGACGTCGCCCAATGCATTCCTCCGTCGCCCGATGAATGATTTTCCGCTCCAGCAAGAATGCGCTTCCTTCAATCCGCGCGCAAGCGCGTAGGTACGAGCCACCATATGCCCGTAGGTACTATTCCCTACGCAGCGACGGGCGCATGTCGCGTCGCTGCGTGCTACGCGTTGTCCTCAGCAAGCGCGATCGTCGCGCGCCGGGAACAAGAACTGCCGAACTCGAACGCAATCGTGGAAAGCTACAAGCTGGAGGTACATGACCAACATCGTCTTTCATGAGATCGCATCGCTGCTGTTTGGCGCCGCCGCTGCAGGCCTTCCTGGTGCTGCGTTTCGCCAGCCCGTGATCATCATGTGCCTTGTCGCTGTTCGTCGCGCTCCGGACGGCAGGTCGTCTTGACGGCGGGGTTGCGAGGATGACGGCGTTTGACTTTCATCGACAGCGGCTGACGATGTCGCGTCTTGCCGGACGGCCGTGGATGCTGGCCGTTGCTGTGTTTGCCTTGGTCTTATCCGCTCCCGCGCCGCTCCATGCCCTGGAGGCGGCGGCGCGCATCGACCTCACCCAGCATCCCGTCGGCTATCTGGCGCTCCTGATCTTCTTCGTCGCCTACGGGTTCGTGGCCGTCGAGGAAGCCATTCAACTGCGCAAGTCGAAACCCGTCATGCTGGCGGCGGGCCTCATCTGGGCGCTTCTCGGCGTTGTCTACGCCGCACATGGTCAGAGTGCCGCGCTCGAAGCCGCCGCCAAGCATGTGATCCTCGATTATGGCGAGTTGATGCTGTTCCTCGTGGTGGCGATTACGTATGTGAACACGATGCAGGAGCGGCGCGTTTTCGCCGCGGTGAGAACCAAACTCACCAGCAAGAAGCTCTCTTATCGGCAGCTTTTCTGGCTGGTCGGCGGGCTTGCGTTTGTCTTCGGCCCCATCATCGACAATCTGACCACAGCGCTCGTGATGGGCGCCGTTGTGGTGGCCGTTGGAGTCGGCAATTACCAGTTTATCGTCATGGGCTGCATCGTCATCGTGGTGGCAGCCAATGCCGGGGGTGTCATCTCGCCGTTCGGCGACATCACGTCGCTGATGGTCTGGCAGAAAGGCAAACTGGGATTCCTGGAGTTCTTCCATCTCTTGCTTCCGGCGCTGGTGAACTTCCTCGTGCCGGCGGCGCTTATGCATTTCAGCGTGCCGAAAGGAACGCCGGACCCGGTGAGCGAAACCAGGAGACTCAAGCACGGCGCCGGCGTTGTGATCGGGCTGTTCGCGGCGACCATCGCGACCGCCGTCGCGTTCAAGACCTTGTTCAGTTTGCCGCCCGCGCTTGGGATGATGCTGGGTCTCGGATACCTGCAAATGTACAGCTACATCCTCCAGCGCATCGAGCGGCGCCGCGGCGACACTGACATGGCCTTCGACTCCTTCCGGGAGATAAGGCGTCTGGAGTGGGATACACTGCTGTTCTTCTTCGGCGTCATCTTCGCCGTCGCCGGGCTTGGCGTCGCGGGCTATCTCGCGCTGCTGTCGAATTTTCTCTACGGCGACCTCGGGCCGACCGTCGCCAACATCGCCATTGGCGTGCTGGGCGCGGCGTTCGACAACATTCCGCTGATGTTCGCGGTGCTCACCATGAACCCGGATATGTCGAGCGGTCAGTGGATGCTCGTCACGCTCAGCACGGGAGTCGGGGGGAGCCTCGTGTCAATCGGCACGGCGGCGGGCGTGGCGCTGATGGGACTGGTGCGCAACCACTACACGTTTCTGAACCATCTTCGGTGGAGCTGGGCCATTGCGCTCGGCTACGTGGCAAGCATCCTCACCCATTTGTGGATCAACGCCGCGCTGATGTAGCGCGGCGAGTGCGGCCATATCTCCGATCCGTGGCGGCGCCGAGAGACTCGAGCCCTCGACCCCATGATTGAGAGCCGCTGTGCCATCGCTCGAACGACCGCTTTGGCGCAAAGCGGTCGTTCGCAGGGCTCACTACCTTATGGCGATGGTTCCAAACCCCGGTCTAGGTCGAAGCCTGTGCGTTCGCGACCACCATCTTGCGCCAGGGCTTGAGCACCGCGATCGCCAGCAGCGAGGCAAGGATATTGGCGCCCGCCGCGATGATGAACACACTGTCCCAGGTCCC
>JBOHIT010000496.1:0-6508 GCA_050726155.1 Bradyrhizobium sp. | reverse complement strand
ACCGTAGGTAACGTCTCGTCGGGCATACTCTGTCCTTCCCCTCTCCCCTTGTGGGAGAGGGTGGCTCGAATGAGCGAAGCGAATTCGAGACGGGTGAGGGGTTTGTCTCCGCGGATAGAGACCCCTCATCCGGCGCTTCGCGCCACCTTCTCCCACAAGGGGAGAAGGAAGAGGCGTCGCGACGCTATCAATCAACCCTACACCTTCGGCCGCAGCGAGCGCTGCATGTCCATGGTGTAGGTGTACCGTCCTTCGGGATGCGTGGTGACGGTGACCTCGAACAACTCTTCGCGCAGGCCGTAGTAGCGCCGCACCATGGTCAGCGCGGGCGAGCCGGGCTTGACCCCGAGTGCTTTGGCCAGTTTCGCCGGCATGCCGCGCGCGAACACTTCCAGTTGCGCATATTCGATGGTCTCGCCGAACATTTTGGCGATCTGCTCATGCACGGGTGTGCGGCCGTGATCGCGCCGCTTCACGACGCCGGCGAATTTCCGCAGCACGTAGATTTCCACCCAGCCCAGGGGCGCGGCGAATTCATCGGAGCGGCGGATCGCCTCGATCAGGAACCAGTGCTTGCCGGGTTCACATTTCAAAAGGCCGGCAAGGTCCCGGTCGGCGACGATTTCGCTCGAGCCCACCACCTGCCGGTAGGTCTCGTTGGAATAGCGCAGCCACTCGTTCAGCGATTTGACGCTGTGCGTGAACAGCACCGGCGGCTCGGCCGCGATCACCACCGAGCCGAGCCCGGCCCGCCGCACGATCAGGCCCTGTTCGGTGATGATCCGCAGGGCCTCGCGCACGGTCTGGCGGCTGGCGCCGAAGCGCGCCATCAATTCGGTTTCGGTCGGCAGCAGTTCGCCGACCGGCGTTGCGCCGAGCCGGATTTCCTTCTGCAGCTCGGGGGCGATATCGCGATATCGCGTCGATTTGCGTTGCTCTTTTATAGCGGCCATGTCGACCGTCGAGACATTGCACCGGCAGGCCGGATTGCATCGATTGCAGCGCCGCCTCGAAGGCCGACAAGGTCGCCAGCACCTCGGCTTCCCGTACCGGATACGGCGCCTTGTTCGCGATGCCGTCGGCGAAGGCGTCGAGTTCGGCGCGCAGCACGTCGGTCGCGGGGTAGGTCAGCCGTTGCGGCGCGGCACCGCTTTTTCGCAGGATCATGGTCGTTTCATCCAGCACCTCGGCGGAGCCGTCCGTTCCGAACAGGTGAACGCGCCAGTAAAACGGCGTTGCGCGGACGGTGGCAAGGGTGCCGGTGACGCCATTGGCAAATTCCAGCGCCACGACCGCGGTATCGATCGGCGGCGGACCGATTTCCCGCGCACGCAGCCGGGCATAGACCCGCTCTACCGGCCCGAGCATGCTGACGAAGGCGTCGAGCACGTGCAGGCCGGCGCCGGTCAGACCGCCGCCGGGCGATTCCGCCGCCGACAACCGCCAGCCGCTGGTGATCTTCTGGGAGTTTTCGTTGCTGTTGTGGCCCTCGACATGGAGGATGGTCCCGAGCTGGCCGCTCGCCAGCGTCTCGTGCAAGGCCCGTATCGATGGCCAGAAGCGCCGGTTATGGCCGACGGCCAGCAAAACCCCGGCGTCGCGGCAGGCGTCGAACATCCGCGCCGCGTCGGCATGCGTCAGTGCCAGCGGCTTCTCGCAAAAAACCTGCTTTCGCGCTTGAGCGCAGGCGATCACCTGCGCCGGATGCAGCGAATGCGGGGTCGCCAGCAGGATCGCGTCGATCGTGTCATCGGCGAGGACCGCATCGAGATCGGCGGTCAGATGGAGATCATGATGAGCGCAAAATTCCTGCGCCGCCTTGATGTCAGGCTCGACGGCGCGGACGATCTTCAGCTGCGGGTGGCCGGCGGCGGCTTCGACCAGATTGCGGCCCCAGCGGCCGAGACCGGCAATGGCGGCGCGGATCATCGCAAATCCCCCGGCGGTTGCCGGATCGCCTCGATGACGGCGGCGCTGTCGCGGTCCGGCCCCTCCAGCGCGATCGCTGTGCGCAGGAGTCCGGCCTGGATGGTGGTGAGGGGAAGATGCATGCCGCACCGTCCGGCTTCCGCGATGATCAACTCGGCATCCTTCAATGTCTGGGCGATATGTGACTGCGGCCGATAGTCCCGCGTCAACATCTTCTCGCCCTTGGAGTCCATGACGCGGGAATACGCGGCCGATTGCCGCGCCGCCGCCAGGAAGGCGTGACCGTCGAGCCCCAGGCGCTCGGCAAAGACGATGCCCTCGGCCAGCGCCGCGCGGTTGTTCTGCAGGATCAGGTTGATCGCAAGTTTGGCCCGGCTGGCATCGCCGATCGCGCCGACGCGCAGGCTGCGCGGGCAGAGAATTTTCAGAAGCCCCTGCACCCCGTCAATGATGCCGGGGTCGCCCGCCAGCAGCGCCGTCGCGGTGCCGTCGAGCACCTCAGTGCTGGTGCCCGATATCGGCGCCTCCACCAGCGCAATGCCGGCGCGTGATGCACGCCCGGCAATCCCGATGATTTCAGCGGGCGCGCAGGTCGTGGTGCAGATCACGACCGGCCGCGCGGCGCCTGCGCCCTCGTCGATGTCAGCGAACAGCGCCTCGACCTGTTCGCCGCTATAGACGGCCACGATGATGGCTCGAGCGCGCACGGCGAGTTCACGCACCGAATTCGCCACCATGCCGCCGCTGGCCTTGAACATCCCGCATCTGATCGGGTCGACATCGAGGCCGACAGGTACGATTTTCGCGTTGATCAGCCGCGCCGACAACGCCATGCCCATCAGACCCAGTCCGACGATCCCGACCGGCGCGTATGCTGTCATGTTGCGACCGCCGTCCCCGCGGCTATTTGGCTTCGATACCGGCGGCCTTGGCATCCGCCGTCCACCGGGTGATTTCGCTGGCGATGAAGGTGCCGAATTCGGCCGGAGGCATGGTGGCAACGACCATGCCGAGGCTCGCCAGCCTCTCGCGCACCGCCGGCGTCGACAGGATCTTTTGGACTGTCGTGTAGAGCTTGTCGACGACCGGCTCCGGCGTCTTCGCCGGTGCCAGCAGCCCGTACCAGATCGTGGCCTCGAAGCCCGGCATCGCATCGGCGAGCGGAGGCAAATCCGGCGTCAGCTCATTGCGCTTCGGCGACGTCACGCCGATGCCGCGTAGCGTACCGCCCTGCATTTGCGGGATCGCGACCGAAAAATCCGCAAAGGCGAGATCGATCACGCCCGAGATCACGTCAGTGACCGCCAGCGGCACGCCTCGATACGACGCCGAGATGATCGACATGCCGCCGCGGCTCTGCAATTGCGCATTCGATATCTGCGACGCGCCGGAGCCGTAGCCGGCGGTCATGTTCGGATGGGTTTTGGCGTATTCCATGAACTGCTTGAGGTCCTTGGCCGGGAAGTCCGGCTTCACCAGCAGCACCATCGCGGTGGTGATGGTGCGGATAACAGGCGCAAAATCCTTGGCCGGATCATAGGGCAGGTTTTTCAGCATCGCGACATTGCTGGCCTGCGTGGTGTTGGTTCCCATCAGCAGGGTGTAACCGTCGGGCGCGCTGCGCGCGACTTCCTGCGCGCCGAGACTGCCGAGCGCGCCGCTGCGGTTTTCGATCACCACCGTCTGTCCCAGCTCTTCCTGCAGGCGCTGGCCGATCAGGCGCGCGACCTGATCGGGGCCGGCGCCGGCGGGAAACGGCACGATGATCTTGATCTGCCGCGTCGGGTATTCGTCGGCGGCGTGGGCGTGCGGGCCCGACAGTCCGAGCAGGACCAGACCGGCGAGAACGCGAAATCGCAGCTTCATCCTGTTTCCTCCAGCCATTATCGTCGGAAATCTCTTGGGGATTTCTCGGATGGATTTATACGGACAAATGAATATGGCGCAAGACATTGTGGCTGAAAATTGGTACTTTTGCTGATTGAGCCGCTGTTAAAATGACCGTATAAATTCGGTCAACACGCCAGCGTCGCGCGGGGGAGCTCGAATTGGATACCAGTGAACTCTATGCGCGAGGCCTGCGCCGGCGCAAAAAACTGTTCGGCGAAGCCGATGTCGCCGAGCGCATGGCGGCCTCCGGCGAGTTCGGGGCGCCGCTGCAGAACATCATCAATGCGTATGTCTATGGCGACGTTTGGGAGCGGCCGGGGCTCACCGACGGTGTCCGCAGCCTGGTGATGCTCGGCATGATGGCGGCCAGCAGCAAGCCCGCCGAGTTCCGTGTCCACGCCAAGGGCGCGCTGGCGAATGGCTGCACCAAGCAGCAGGTGCAGGATGTCCTGTTGCTGGTGGCGATGTATTGCGGCGTGCCGGCCGCGATCGAGCCCACGCGTATTGCCGCCGAAATCTTCGGCGACGTCGCCGACCCCACGGCGAAGCCGTAAGCGGACTCATCCATGAAATCGATCCCAACCGTTGACGCGCACCATCATGTCTGGCGCCTGGATGACCTGCCCTGGCTGTCCGGGCCGCAAGTGCCGCGCATTTTCGGACCCTACCAGCCGATCTGCCGGGATTACTCGATCTACGAATACCGCAGCGACATCATGGACTGCGAGATCGTCAAATCGATCTACATCCAGACCAACTGGCCGGCGGGCAGGAGTTATGACGAGGCGCGCTGGGTTCAGTCGGTCGCGGATGCCACCGGCTGGCCGCACGCCAATGTCGCCCATGCCGACCTCGCCGATCCCGATGCGGGCACGCTGCTCGAGCGGCTGGCGGCGCTGCCGGCGACGCGGGGCATCCGGCAACAGCTGCATTGGCACGAGAATGCGCAATACCGCTTCGCGCCGCGCCCCGATGTCATGAACGATGCGGATTGGCGCCGCGGCCTTGGCCTGCTGGCCGATCACGGCCTGCTGTTCGAATTGCAGATCTTCGCTTCCCAGATGACGGACGGCACCAAGCTGGCGCGCGCCTTTCCGGACATCGTGTTCGTGCTCGAACATGCCGGCATGCTGGAAGACATGTCGCCGGACGGCCTGAAGCTCTGGCGCGACGGCATGGCGCAGCTTTCGCAATGCCCGAACGTCAACGTCAAGCTTTCCGGGCTCGGCACCTTCGTTCACGCCTGCCGCGCGGATGTCATGGGTCCGATCGTGGCGGAATCGGTGGCGCTGTTCGGCGCGGATCGCTGCTTCTACGGCAGCAATTTTCCGATCGAAAAACTCTGGACCGATTACGGCACGCTGTACCGTACCTTCCGGGGCGCCATCGCGCATCTCAGTGACGCCGAACAGGCCGCCATCCTGCACGACACCGCGAGCCGGCTCTACCGGATCTGACCTCGCAGGCTCCCGTTAGCTTGGCGGCTTCACTTGGAAAACGGATTCTGCCAGCCGCCGCGACCCGCGGGCGGGCGCGGTGGAAACGCGGCCTCGAGATAACCCAGCACGACCGCGCGATCCTTGTCGTCGAGTGCCGGCATGTTGTGACGGCGGATCATCAGGTTGATCGAATCGTCCCACTGCGCGCGCGTCATGCCTTGCTGGGCCACGAGTTTGAAGCCATGGCACGCCGTACAGGCATAGAAGGTTTCGTCGCGGCCGGCCCCGGCGGCAAATTCCTCCGGGCTTTCGTCGCGCGGCGTGAAGGTGGTCTGGGCGATCGCCGGCGCGATCCACAGCAGCGCGGCGACAGCCATTCCCAGAGGTCGCCGCATCAGCCCACCAGCACCGCGATCCGGTGCATGGCGTTGCCGCCATAGCCTTGCGGATTCCAGAACCCGGCCTGGTGCGGCTGCATCGCTCCCTTTGAATCGGTCGCGCGCGTCCAGATTTCAAAATAGCCGTCGGAAACAAGCTTCACGTTCGCGGTCCAGCGCTGCCAGTCATACTTGTTCTTCGGCTTGTCCAGCTTGGCCCGCTGCCAGCTCGCACCGAAATCGGTCGAGACGTCGATCTGCTTGACCGTGAGATCGCCGGCCCACGATGCGCCGCGCAGTTTCAGTTCCTTGGTTCCGGCCGCGAACTTGGCGCCGTTCGCGGGACTGGTGATGATCGAGCGAACCGGCATCGACTCCAGGATGCGGAAGTTTGCAGGGTCGCCCTTGTCGCCGGGGATCATGGGCTTGATCGGGGTGCGATAGGAAAACTCGGTCATCCCCGGGCCGTCATGCTCCTTGTCGCGGATGGTGATCTTGGTCAGCCATTTTTGCGACGCCGAGCCCGGCCAACCCGGCACGATCAGGCGCACCGGCCCGCCATGGATGTTCGGCAGCGGCTGGCCGTTCATCGCCCACACGATCAGCGTGTTCGGATCCATCGCCTTCTCGATGCGTACGCCGCGCGAGATCGTCGGCTTGGAGGCGTCGCCGGACAGATGCAGGTCAGCGGCATAATGCGCAGTGTAGACGGCGGTCTTCTTCAGGCCCGCGGCCTTCAACACCTCGGCCAGCGGCACGCCGGTCCATTCGGCGCAACCGGCGCCGCCATTGGTCCACTGGTTGCCGCGCGCCGGTGGCGAGAACGCGCCGCGGCCGTTGCCGCCGCATTCCAGCACCATGCGCCGCGTCACC
>JBOHIT010000495.1:0-11324 GCA_050726155.1 Bradyrhizobium sp. | reverse complement strand
GCCCTGGCCCTTGCAGGCATTCTGACCCTTGCAGGCATTGGCGCCGCCCTTGCAGGCGCTCTGGCCCTTGCAGGCGTTGGCGCCGACGCAGTGGCCTTCGCCGGCAGCGTAGGCAACGGTCGACATGGTCGCGCCGGCGAGGAACAGGGTGGCTGCAGCAGCGGCAATCGTGGCGCCGGACTTGGAAGTCATCTTCATGAGCGTCTCCTCCTAGAGGTTTACGATGCACTACCCGCAAGCCGGGAAATTCAGGACCGACAGGCTGCACCCGGGGATAATTACGCAGCGGGTTCGGGTTGGTTACACGTCCGGCTAAATTTATTTTAATGATCAGCGGGCGTGACTGAAGCGCAACTGAAACGATGAGGGCCCGGCATCGATGCCGAGCCCCGTCGCCTCAATTCGGGACGATCAACCCTTGACGAACTTTGCGCCCATCGCGGTGCAGGCCTTCTCGGAGGTCTGCGAGAAGCCCTGACCCTTGCAGGCGTTCAAGCCCTTGCAGGAACTCGCGCCACCCTTGCAGGCGCTCTGGCCCTTGCAGGCGTTGCCGGCCATGCACTTGCCGGCCGCGGCGTTTGCAGATGTCGACCCGGTCGACACGACCGCGCCGGCGAGGAACAGGGTTGCAGCGGCGGCTGCGAGCGTCGCACCGGATTTGGAATTCAACTTCATGACGTTCTCCTCGATGATTGTTTGACGACAATATGACGCCGTGAGCATTCGATGACCTTGGGATCACCGACCCGCACAACGCAGGGAAGCAACGGATGCCAGTCAGATCGCGGCGGCCTGGCGAAGGCTGTCATGCCTCCGCGATTTGAGTGCTCATCCGGAAACAGCTACGGGGCATCGGGCGATTTGGGTACAGAGTTTCAAAAGAAAATTTTCTTTTTTGGGACTTGGACGACCCGTCCTTGTCTAACCCCGACGCGAGAGGAGTATTTCGTTGCGCGGGCCGAATGGCAACAGCGGACGCCAGCCGCGGCGAAAGCGCGCAGCTTCAATGGATTGGAGCTGGAACGGGCAATCTCGCTGCGTTGCACAACGAGTTCTGGCGCCGACGGGATATCCGTCGGTCGTCACGCGTACCGCGTCAGCTGGACCGAGAGCGTTGCGTGATTTACCGGGCTTCCGATCGTCGACTGCGCTGCGGTTTGGGCTTGATCGCAGCACCTGCGCGCAATCCGAGCAGCGCATTGCGGACGATGTCCAGCGCCGGTTCGTTCGGCTTGTTGCGATGCTCGATCAGCGCGAGCGTGCGCGATAGCGCCGGCCGCAACGGTCGCACGATGAAGTCGGACGCGTGGGTCGCCAACGCCACCTCAGGCACGATGGCCATGCCGAGATTCGATGCAACGGCGCCTTTGAGCGCCTCAACCGTTCCGAGCGGCATCGGCTGCCAGGTTCGTGACGTTTGTCGGGGGAGCCACCCCATGACGAGTGCGTACGCCGCGCTGGCCTGCTGCTCCACCAGCAGATGATGCTTTGCCACGTCGTCGGGCGTAATCATTTCGGGAAGATTGCGCGTGCCCGCAGGAAATATCGCGAACATCTCCTCTGCGCACAGCGGCGTCACCTTGAGTTGCTTCTTCTGCACCGGCAGATTCACCAGCGCCAGATCGATCCGGTTATGGATGATGTTGTCGACGCTGGTCGGTGTCGGCGTGTTGGTGATGACGAGGTCGATGCCGGGATGATCGAGCCGGATCTGGCGCAGGATCGGCGGTAACCGGTAGACCATCGATGTCAGCGTCATGCTGATCCGGACGCGGCCGATCCACCCGTCGCGAAATCGCCGCATCGCCGCGTCGACGGAATCGCACTCGCGAAAAACCCGCTGGGCGGCTTCGATGAGCTCGCGGCCCGGGACGGTGGCGTGGGCCTGTTTGCCAAGTCGCTCGACCAGCTTCAGCCCGAAGCGCCGCTCGAGCTCGCGGATCTGCAGGCTGATCGCCGGTTGCGTCAGATTGAGCCGGCGCGCCGCCGCGGAAAAGCTGCCGTGTTCGACCACTTCGAGCAGGGTCCGCAGCTGGTCCAGATTGAGACTTCGCACTCAAAGTTTTCCTTATCAAAATGATACGAATAACAAATTTGCCTTATCTTTTGGCTTGTTGCAAGTAACCCTCGGAGATGGGCATGCGCGACGGTCCCAGATGACCAGTCCCGGCCCTCGATTCAAAAGCGGCCATGCACGGGTTTAGGGAGGCGAACACATGCAATTTCACTTTTCCGACCATGTGCTGGATGCGCGGCTGCGCGAACTGACCCGGGCCGGCGAAAATGTCGGTGTCGAGCCGCAAGTGTTCGATTTGCTGGTCTATCTGGTCCAAAACCGCGACCGCGTGGTCAGCAAGGACGATCTGATGGAGACCGTCTGGGACGGCCGCATCGTCTCCGAATCGACGCTGACGAGCCGCATCAACGCCGCGCGCAAGGCGGTTGGCGACAGCGGCAAGGACCAGGCCGTCATCCGCACCATCGCGCGAAAGGGCTTTCGCTTCGTCGGCGACGTCAGCGTGCCCGCCGCCACCGGCGAGCCGCAGGGCGACGTGCCGCAGCTGGAAGCTTCGCCGCCCTTTGCCGAGCCACCGCGCGGACATCAGTTTTCGCTGAGCCGGCCCGCCATCGCCGTTCTGCCCTTCGTCAACCTCTCCGGCGAGAGCGAGCAGGAATATTTTTCCGATGGCATCAGCGAGGACATCATCACCGCGCTGTCGAGGCTGCGCTGGTTCCATGTCATGGCGCGCAACTCGTCTTTCTCCTACAAGGGCAAGGCGGTGCACCTGAAGCAGATCGGCGAGGAGCTCGGCGTCGACTACATTGTCGAAGGAAGCGTGCGCAAGGACGGCAACCATGTCCGCATCGCCGCGCAGCTGAACTGCGTCACCACCGGCAGCCACCTCTGGGCCGAGCGCTACGACCGCAATCTGGCGGACGTGTTCGCCGTGCAGGATGAGATCACGCACGCCGTGGTGGCCGCGATCGAGCCGCAGCTCTATGCGGCGGAGAATATCCGCAGCCAGCGCAAGACGCCGGACAATATGGCCGCCTGGGACCTCGTCATGCGCGCGCTGCAGCATTACTGGCGCGTGACCCGGCAGGACAATCTGGTGGCGCAGGCGCTGCTGGAGAAAGCCGTCGCGGTCGATCCCGGCTACGGTCAGGCGCTGAGCCTGCTGGCCTCCTGCCACTCCTTCGCAGCCCATATGGGCTGGGCGGAAATGCCGTCGTCGATTGCGGTGGCGGAGCGTGCCGCGCTCGCGGCGATCCGGGCCGACAGTGAAGATGCGTGGGCGCATTATGCGCTGGCCTCGGTCTATCTGTTCGAGCAGCGGTTCGACGATTGCATCGCCGAGTTCGAACTGGCGCTGCAGCTCAATCCGAACTTCTCGCCGGCGCGCGGACTTTATGGCCTGGCGCTCGCCTATCGCGGACGCTGGGAGGAAGGGGACGACGCTGCGCGTGAGGCGTTGTGGTTCAGCCCGCGAGACCCGTTCGCCGCGATCTATTGCGGGGTGGTTGCCTTCTGCCAGTATGTCGGTGGCAACTACGAAGAGGCGATCCGGATGTCTCGCGAGGCGTTGCGGCAGCGCGGCGATTTTGTCGGCGCGCACCGGGTGCTGACCGCGGCGGCAGCGATGGCCGGCCAGGGCGACGTTGCGAAATCAGCGCTGACGGATCTTCGCGTGGCGCAACCCAATATCTCGCTGAGCTGGCTCGAAAGCCGGATGCCGTTCGAGGTGGATGCGGACCGCGAACATTATTTAGAGGCGTTCCGGCTTGCGGGTCTGGATTGACTGACTGGCATTGTCTTCACGTACCCATTTCGCTCGAATGCGCGGACAAGTAATGGATTTACTGTTTACTCAATAATCTCGTCCGCGCTCGCCATTAGCGATTGTGGGATCGTCAAGCCAAGCATCTTTGCCGTTCGCTGGTTGACCACCGTCTCGAATTTGGTCGGTTGCTGGATCGGCAAATCGGCAGGCTTTGCGCCCTTCAGTATCCGATCGACATAGCCGGCGAGCCTGCGATAGGAATCGGAAAGGAGCGGTCCGTAACTGCAAATCGCCCCGCTCCGGGCGAATATCGACCAGGCCCCGATTACAGGTATCCGCTGGCTCGTGGCAAAATCGATGATGCTCTGGCGATTTTGAACCGCAAAGCCATCCGAGAATACGGAAATGGCTTGTGGCGGGCTCGATGCCATGGCGGTAAAGGCACGGTTCAGTTCGTCGCGAGACGGCGTTGGATAATAATGGACCGTCAAGCCGAGCCGTCGTCCGACATCTTCCGAGTTGGCACGTTCCAGATGCACGCCCCGGTGCTCCGAATTCGCCACGATAGCGACGCGGCGCAGATCCGGAATGATGTCGCGCAAGATTTCCAGCCGCTTGCCGTTCAACTCGGCTGCCATGAAGGTCAAACCGGTCATGTTGCCGCGCGGCTTGGCCAGGCTATCCGCAAGTCCCGCCGAAACCGGATCGGCACTAAACACGTAGACAATGGGGATCGGGAGACCAAGGTTGCTTATCTCGGACACCGCCGCGCCTTGCGCGACGATGATATCGACCGGCAACTTCACCAATTCAGCCGCAAGTTCAGGCACCCGGTCGAGCACGTCATTGGCATAGCGATATTCGATCGCGAGATTGCGGCCTTCGATGTAACCCAATTCAGCAAAGCCCGCGCGCATGGCGGCAAGGTAGGGTGTAAGGCTCGGCTCCCCCTGGGCGGTCAGCCACCCGATGCGAGCCATCTTGTTGTTCTGCGCGGCAACACGTCTCGGAAAGGAAGCGAGAGCAACCGCTGAAGCAAGCACTCCGCGCCGACTGATCATTTCTCGCCTCGGAGATGATTTATCGCGCTGACATCCTATCAGCGAGCTTTCGCACAAACCAGAGCCCCGGCATTTTGGCCCCTTCCGTTCCTCCAGATCGTTTTGCGCCGCCTAGTTCAACGACGCGCGCGACGGTTTCAGCTTCGCCATCTGCTTCACCGTGGCCTGCAGTTCCTCGGCATTGAACGAGGGGAATGAGCAGATGCGGTTGCTGCAGGCGAATGCCGCGGGCTCGCCCAGATCCGGATATTCGACATCGGGGTTGGGCAATTTGCCCTCGCGCAGATCCAGCCACTCCAGCCGCTTGTAGCGGGCCGGCAGCGCGCGCGCCAAGGCGTGCAGTTCGCGCGCACGGGGGGCTTCCTTGTGGCCGACGATGGTCATGTGGGTCGGCTCGATCGCGAGTTCTTCGTCGGCAAGCAGCACGCCGGGCAACGGGCGCATCATCTCGGCCGAGGCGCTGCTCAGATAGCGCATCGCGTGCGAGGCCTGCTCGCGGTATTTTTCGTCGCCATAGTAGCGATTGAGCAGGTTCGTGAAGCGGGCGACCTGGACCTGATCGTCGATCAACTTGGCAGGCTTGGCCAACACGCCGGTTTTGCCTTCCGACGTTTTTGACGTCACGAAGCCACCGGCCTCGTCGCGAAAGGTTGCGACGAAATCGCCGGCCTTGGCCGCCGAAGTGAGCCACTCGCGGTTGCCGGTGGCGCCGTAGAGGTCGAGGAAGGCCTGGCCCATCGCCAGCGTGTCGCCGAGGAAGGGGCCGCCGCGATCCTTCGCGCCGTGGCGGAAGCCGCCGTCCGGCAGTGCGCGGTTATCCTTGACCCATTTCGCCGCGCGTTCGGCGATCGCGATCGCCTTGGGATCGTTGGTGACGTTGTAATAGGCGGCTATTCCCGAAATCGCCCAGCCGTTCTCGCGCGCGTACAGATTCTTGTCGATCCGCGGCATGCCGAGCTTGCGCCGTTCGGCATCGCCGAGCGCGTAATATTTGTGGCCGTCGGTGTCGTGATTCATATCGGCATCCTGGCTGACATAGAACGCGCCCTCGGGGCTGGAGAGAAACTCGGCGAGATAGCGCTCGATGCTGCGGGCGGCGGCGAGATATTTCGGGTCCTTCCACAGCGCATAGGCCTGGCTGTAGTGCCGCAAATAATTCGCCTGGAACGACATGATCTTTTCGAAATGCACTTTGCTCCAGGAGCCGGCTTCCGAATATTGATAGACGCCGCCCCAGACCGGATCGATCAGCGCGATCGCGGCGTCGAGCGTCTGGCGGGCGCGCTTGATCGCTGTGGCATCGCCGGCCTCGGCGCGGCTGATCGCCAGATCCATGCTGTCGGCGTCGATGAATTTCTGGTTCTCGCCCCAGCCGCCGAGTTGTTCCTCGTAGGATTCGTCGACGTTCTTGTTCAGTTCGGCGCGCGCGTCCTTGCTGAGGAAGGCCGAAGCTGACGGTTTGACCTCGAAGGCTTCGCCGACGGACGGTCCGGGCGACGGATCGTCGATAATGGCCTTGAGCAGCGCCTGCATCCGTTCGGGTTCGATATAGCCCCTGATCTTGGCGATCTCGGTGCCGTCGGGGCCGAACACGATGGTCGCGGGCCAGCCCCAATCGCCGTAGCGGCTCGACAGATCCGGGTTGGCATCCTGGTCGACGCGAACCGGCAGATATTTCGACGCCAGCAGATCCTTGACCTGCGGATCGGCGTAGGTGGTCTTTTCCATGACGTGGCACCAGTGGCACCACACCGCCTCGAGATCGAGAATGACAAAACGCTTTTCGGCCGCGGCCCTGGTGAACAGGTCCTCGCCCCATTCGCTCCATTTGATGCCATCCGAGGCGTGGGCAGAACCCGCCGCAAGCGCGGCAAAGGCGAAGGCGGCAATGCGGACGAGTTTCATGGTGGCTCCCGGAAGCGCTGGTGTTTCGATAGCTACGCGCGCGCGCAAATCCGGGCTCAGACTTGTCCGCGATGTCACGGCATTGTGAGACCGCGGCAGCAGCGCTATTTCGTCATGGCCGGGCTTGTCCCGGGCATGACGGGGATAGAGTCGGGCTATCAGGTCGATTTGTCGGGATGCCCGGCCGCATTCACCAGCAGCCGGTCCACCGAAGCGGCGCCGGGACCGGCGATCGCGAGCCACATGAACGCGCCGAAATAGGCCATCTCCTCGAAGCCGAGCAGCGTTTCCAGCGAGTCGACGTCGCCCCATTTGGCCGATTTGATCGCGACCAGCATCACCACCGCCAGCATCGCTGCGGGGATCCGGGTGAACAGGCCGAGGATCAGCATGGCGCCGCCGAAGCACTCGACGCCCGAGACGAAGGGGGTGAGGATTTTCGGAAACGGAATGCCCCAGCCGATGAAGTTCTGGGTGACCTGCTCGAGGGCGTTGAGCTTGCCCCAGCCAGCCAGCATGAAGGTGTAGCCGACGATCAGCCGCACGATCAGCGGGCCGGCCCAGGAGAAGTACGAAGCGATCTGCGCCGGCAACAGGATGAGAAGATTGACGATGAAATTCATGCGGACCCCCCGTTAATTTTATCGTGTCGTGCAACCGCCGCCGGCGGCCGCCTCAAATCCAGCATGCGCGAAAGACGCGACCGCCGTATTGGGCGGAAACCTGGTCATGCCGGAGTTTCGCAACGGACGGCCCGCTTGTTACGGGGCCTTAGCCGAAATTTTGCAATGCGGGGAAGGTCTCCAGCAGCCAGATGCTGATGCTGGAGACGGCGCCGGTCAAGAAGCCGATGCCGGTTATGACCATTAATACGCCCATGGCGCGCTCGACGGTGTCGAGGTGGCGTTTCATCCGCGCAAACAGTGAGGAGAATTGTTCGACCATGAAGGCCGCGAGCAGGAACGGAACGCCGAGCCCAAGGGAATAGACCGCGAGCAGGCCCGCGCCCTTGGTCACCGTCGCTTCTGCTGCGGCCACCGACAGGATCGCGGCCAGGATCGGCCCGATGCAGGGGGTCCAGCCGAAGGCAAAGGCCAGCCCCATGATATAGGCGCCCCACAGCCCGACCGGCTTTGGCGCGGTCAGCCGGCCCTCGCGCATCAGCAGGCCGATCCGGGTCAGCCCGAGGAAATGCAGGCCCATGATGATGATGACGATGCCGGCCAGGATCGAGAGTTGTGCCGACCAGGCTCGGACCAGCCCTCCGATCAGGGAAGCGCTGGCGCCGAGCGCCACGAACACGGTGGTAAAGCCGAGCACGAACATGACGGCCGCGGTCATCACCGCGCGCTTCGAGGCCTGCGTCGCCCCGTCATTGTTGACGTGCTCGATGGTCGCGCCGGTCAGGTAAATCAGATAAGGGGGCACCAGCGGCAGCACGCAGGGCGACAGGAAGCTGACGAGACCGGCAATCAGGGCCGCCGGGATGGAAACATCGTGCATTGCATGACCTTCTGGAATTGCCGCAAGGCATAGCGCCGTCTTGGCTTGTACGGAACAGGCAATCCAGAAGTTTCGTCGCGTTACGGCTCAACTATGGTCACAGAGCCGTGTCCAAGGCATATGGAAAACGGCATATGAAGGCGCCGGGATGGCCTCGCCGGTGAAACAGACGCTACACTCGCTTCGTATTGCAGTAGCGAACCCGCCAACCAGGACCCCGCATGCGTATCGGCATCCGCAGCGCCATCTCAGCCCTCGTACTGACATCGATCGCGGTCAGTGCCGTCGGCGTGCATTTGCTGTGGTGGCGCACCGCCCAGCGGATCAGCCAGACCCTTGCCGATACCATCAACGACCAGATCGTGTCTGCGGTTGGCGACGAACTGCAGTCGGTCACGACCGAGATGCGATCATCGATGATGGCGGTGCGGACGCTGCTCGCCGAAAAAGTGTTCGAAGCCCGCGATGCCGGCAAGCGCGAGGTGGTTTTCCTGTCGCAGTTGCGGTCGCAGCCGACGATTTCCTGGGTCGCCTTCGGATGGCCGGACGGCTCGTTCTTTGCCGGGCACAAGCTCGGCAACGGCGTCATCGAAATGCTCGAGATATCAGGAGATCGCAAGATCAAGATCAATCGCTACGAATATGTCAGCGACGAGATCAGGCTCAAAAGCAGCCGGGTCGAGGACACCAAATATGCCGTTACCGACCAGGAATGGTTTCGCGAGGTGATCCAATCCAACGACGAGAACTGGTCGACGTTCACCGCGCATCCGAACGGCGAACGCCTCGCCGCGGTGTTTTCGGCGCCGATCCAGATCGACCAGAAACCCGCCGGCGTCGTCGCCATCATCGTCGAACTGACGCGGGTCTCGAATTTCCTGTCCCAGCTCACGGTCGGAAAATCCGCCGGCGCCTTCATCCTCGATCGCGAAGGCGGCGTGGTCGCTGCTCCCGATGCGGATGCCAGCGAGGTGATGGCGCTGAAAACCGATCATCCGCTGTTTCCGGTCGCGGTAGAGGCGATGAAGAGTTCCGGCGCCGCCTACCAGCCCGGTGAAGGCCAGCCGCTGAAGCGTGAGCTGACGCGGGACGGCAAGGCCTATCAGGCGGTGCTGACGCCGATCTCGTTTCCCGGCTGGTCGCTGGTGACCGTGGTGCCGGAGTCGGAGTTCCTCGGCCCGGTGCAGATGACGATCCGCAACCTGCTGATCGGTCTCGCGGCGCTGATCGTGTTCGCCGGGCTATTGTCGGCGTGGCTCGCCCAGCGCCTGATCGCCGCTCCCCTGATCAAGGTGATGGACGAGATCAGGCATGTCGAACGCTTCGATCTGGATAAAGTGCAGCGGCATCCGTCGCGGCTGACCGAGATCGAAAACCTCTCCGGCGCCATCGGCGACATGGCGCAAGGGCTCGCCGCATTCAGGAAATACATTCCGGCTGACCTCGTGAACCGCCTGATCAGCGACGGCACCGGCGCGCGTCTCGGCGGCACGGTTAAGCCCATGAGCGTGATGTTCGTCGATCTCGCCGGCTTCACCGGCATGTCGGAGCGGCTCGGCGATCGCATCATTCCGTTGCTGTCGCGCTATTTCGATGCCGTCTCGGCGGAGATCCAGCAGACCGGCGGCACCATCGACAAATTCATCGGCGATGCCGTGATGGCGTTCTGGGGCGCGCCGGCGCCCAATGCCGATCACGCCGTCGATTGCTGCCGCGCCGCCTTGGCGTGCCAGCGCGCGATGGGGGAGGTGGGCCTCGTCGACGATCACGGCCAGCCGGTCAAGATCCGCATCGGCATCAATTCCGGCGACATGCTGGTCGGCAATATCGGCTCCGAAGTGCGGCTGAACTACACCGTGATCGGCGACGCCGTGAATATCGCGAGCAGGCTCGAGAGCACCAACAAGGTCTACGGCTCCACCATCATCATCGGCCCCGAAACGAGGCGTCTCGCCGGCGATCGCATCGTCGTGCGCGAACTCGACCGGCTGGCGGTGTATGGCCGCGCCGGGGGCCTGCAGATCTACGAACTGCTTGGCATGGCGGATGAGGCCGGCAGTGCGCCCGACTGGGCCAAGGCCTATGAAGCCGGACTGGCGTCGTGGCGGGCGCGCGACTTCACCGCCGCCATCGCCGCGTTCGAACAGGCCAGGCAAATCCGCAACGGCGATGCGGCGTCATCGGTCATGATCGAGCGCTGCCGGGAACAGCTCGCAAACCCCAGCGACGCGGAGTGGGACGGCACGACGGTCGCCAGATCCAAATAGCCTTCTTCGTCATGGCCGGGCTTAGCCGTTCGAAGAACGGCGTCGCTTCCGCTCGCCTATGTCCCGGCCATCCACGTCTTTCTTGCTTGATTGGAGCAAAGACGTGGATGCCCGGCACCCGTCTCCGCCAAGGCTTCGACGCGGCCACAAGTGGTCGGCGCGCCGAAGCTTCAGCGAAGGCGGCAAGGCCGGGCATGACGAGCCAAACAAAAACGCCCGCTTTCTTTGGCACAAAGGTTTTTCGGAAGCACCCTTGCGCGCCGTTTCCATTTTGTCATACATTTGGACAAATATAGTTGCCGCGGCGCCAGTCGCGATACGAGAAAAACAACGTTTGGGGAGAAGAGCGCCATGAAGACTGGGTCGATCAGCCGGCGCGTGTTCTTGAATTCATCCGCGGTCGCCGCAACGGGCCTCGTGCTGTCGCCGGCCATCATCGGGCGGGCGCAGGCCGCCACGATGAAGATGAAATGCTCATCGTCGCTGCCGAACGATCCCAAATACGCCAACGGCCGCGTCTACTACGACAACCTGGTCAAGAACCTGAAGGGCAACGGGCTCGGCGAACAGATCGAGGTGACGTTCTTCCCCGACAACCAGCTGGGCCAGGAAATCGACGTCATCAATTCCGTCAAGCTTGGCGTCATCGACCTGATGCTGTCGGGCTCGTCGATCTCGGCCAACCTGGTGCCGCTGGTCGGCACCTTCGACCTCGGTTATCTCTTCAGCAGTTTTCCGCAGCAGACCAAGGCGTTCGACGCCGGCGCGGCCAAGCCGATCGAGGATGCGCTGCTCAAGGGCGCCAA
>JBOHIT010000494.1:0-6354 GCA_050726155.1 Bradyrhizobium sp. | reverse complement strand
GCCACACCACCGGAGCAGTGTCGGCCTCGCCTGTTTCACGGCTGTACGGCCGCGACGCCGGCGAGATCATGACCGCGATGGCTGGATTCCGCGACGGTTCGGCTCCTGCCACGGTGATGACCCGGATCGCCAAAGGCTTCTCCGATGACGAGGTGCGCGCAATCGCCGCGTGGCTCGCGGCACAGAAGTAGGAGGCAGCCAGCATGGGCATCAGCCATCGCATGAGCCGCCGGGCGTTCTGCAGCACCGGTGCTGCCGCCGTAACGACACTGGCGTTTCCGCCGCCCGCGTTTGCGCAGGCCGCAGCGCGCATCGTCGTGATCGGCGGCGGCTTCGGCGGCGCAAGTTGCGCCCGCGCCCTGAAACAGATCGATCCGAAACTGCAGGTCACGCTGGTCGAGCCGAACCGCACTTTCACCGCCTGCCCGTTCAGCAACAACGTCATCGCCGGGCTGCGTTCGATCGAGGAACAGCAATTCGGCTATGACAAGATCGCCGCCGGGGGCGTCACCGTCGTGGCGCAGGCGGCGACGGCCGTCGATGCAAAGGCGCGAACGGTCGGGCTCGCCGACGGCACGTCGCTCGCCTACGACCGGCTGGTGCTGTCTCCCGGCGTTGACCTGCGCTTCGACGCGCTACCGGGCTATAACGAAGCCGCCGCTGCGAAGATGCCGCATGCCTGGAAAGCGGGCGAACAAACGCTGCTGCTGCGCAAGCAACTCGAAGCCATGGACGATGGCGGTCTCGTGGTGATCGCCGTGCCCGCCAATCCGTTCCGCTGCCCGCCGGGACCTTACGAACGCGCCTGCCTGATTGCGCACTATCTGAAGACCAAAAAACCCCGTTCGAAGTTGATCGTCCTCGACGCCAAGGACGCCTTCTCGAAGCAGCGCCTGTTCCAGAACGCGTGGAAGGAGCTTTATCCGGGGATGATCGAATGGGTATCGCTGTCACAGGGCGGCAAAGTGAACGCCGTCGATCCGGCGACCAACACGCTGATTACCGATTTCGGCAACCACACCGCGCAGGTAGCCAACGTGATCCCGCCACAGCGGGCCGGCCGCATCGCCGAGATCGCGGGCGCCACCGACAACACCGGCTGGTGCGCAATCGATCCGGTCACCTTCGAATCCAAATCGGCGCCGAATATCCACGTCATCGGCGATGCCTGCCTCGCCGGCGCCATGCCGAAATCCGCGTTCTCCGCGAATGCCCAGGCCAAGGCCTGCGCGAGCGCGGTTGCCGCGCTGACCGCGGGCCGGACGCCTGAAACGCCGAAGCTCATCAACACCTGCTACAGCCTGGCGGCTCCCGGCTACGGCTTCTCGGTCGCCGGCGTCTACCTGCCGAAGAACGGGCTGTTCGCCGACGTCGAAGGCGCCGGCGGCGTTAGTCCGCCGGATGCGCCACGCGATTTCCGCGCGCGCGAGGCCGAGTATGCGCAATCCTGGTTCGCAACCGTCACGGCGGAAGTCTTTGGCTAGGCGCGCGCATCGCATGTCGGGCCCGATCCTCGCGGGTGCGTTGCTCGCCCTGCCCGGCTTCGCTGCCGCAGACGAACTGCGCCGCTATGCCGTGACCGGCGATGCCATTGCGATGTCGCTCACCGGCGCGCCCGGCGATGCTACGCGCGGCCGTGCGCTAGTGGTCGAACGCACCAGCACTTGCATCCTCTGCCACAACGGCCCATTTCCCGAACAGAAGTTCCAGGGCGATCTGGCACCAAACCTCGCTGGCGCCGGCAGCCGCTGGTCGGAAGGCCAGCTTCGGCTTCGATTGGTCGATGGTGTCCGCCTCAATGCGGCGACGATCATGCCGTCCTATTATCGCGCTGACGGCCTCAGCCGCGTCGGGCCGGCATGGCGGGACAAACCGATCCTGTCGGCCGAACAGATCGAGGATATCGTGGCGTATCTGGTAACGTTGCGCGAATAGGAGTGACGATGCACCAAAACGATTCCTCTCGCCGCCAGTTCCTCAGCCTCGCCGGTGGCGCAGCCGTGCTTGGCGCAATGCCGATGGTGACACTGCGGCCTGCGGAGGCGACACCCGCAGAGCTCGCCTCCGCGATCCGCAACGTCACGGGCGGCGCCACGGTGAAGACCGGCAAGGTCAAGCTCGACGTGCCGCCGCTGGTCGAGAACGGCAATACCGTGCCGCTGCTGGTCAGCGTCGCCAACCCGATGGCACCGGAGGATCACGTCAGGAGCATCCACATCTTCAACGAGAAGAACCCGCAGCCCAATATCGGCAATTTCTATCTCGGCCCGCTTTCCGGCCGCGCGCAGGTCTCGACCCGCATTCGCCTCGCCGACAGCCAGAAGATCGTCGCCATCGCGCGGCTGTCCGACGGCTCGTTCTGGTCGACCAGCGTCGAGGTCGTCGTGACGCTGGCGGCCTGCACCGAGGAGGTGATCTGATGACCTCCGCCCTGATCAACGTCCCCGCCAAGGCCAAGCGCGGCGATATCATCGAGATCAAGACGCTGATGTCGCACATCATGGAAACCGGATTTCGCCATACCGCCACCGGCGAGGTGATACCGCGCGACATCATCACGAGTTTCACGTGCCGCTATAACGGCGCCGAGATATTCCGCGCCGATCTGTTTCCGGCGATCGCCGCCAATCCGTTCATCACCTTCTTCACCACCGCGACCGCGAGCGGCAAGTTCGAGTTCGAATGGATCGGCGACAACGGATTTTCGGAAACCGCGTCGGCCTCGATCATTGTCGAATGAGACTGGCCGGCATCATTGTGTTGTCTGCCGTGCTGATGGCGGATGCCGTCGGCGCTGAAATCCCGCCCGCGGAACGGCGCTCCGGCTACAGCTTCATGACGCCGGACACCAGGGCGATGCAGGATGACGACACCGCCAATCCCGGCATGTTGTGGGTGCTCGACGGCGAGAAATTATGGGCGCGCAAGACCGGTACTGCCGACAAGGCCTGCGCCGATTGCCACAAAGACGCCCGCGCCAGCATGAAGGGCGTTGCGGCGCGCTATCCCGCCTTCGACAAGGCGCTCGGCCGTCCCGTCGATCTCGAGCAGCGCATCAATCTGTGCCGGACCAATCATCAAAAGGCAACGCCGCTCGCCCATGAGAGCCGCGACCTGCTGGCGCTGACCGCCTTTGTCGCGCAACAATCGCGCGGCGCCGCAATCGAGACCGGCAGCGATCCGCAGCTTGCGCCGTTCATTGCGAAAGGACGTGAGCTCTTCATGCAGCGGCAGGGCCAGCTCAATCTCGGCTGCACCAACTGCCATGACGACAATTGGGATAAGCGCCTGGCGGGATCGGCGATCACGCAGGCCCATCCGACGGGCTACCCGCTGTACCGGCTGGAGTGGCAATCGCTGGGTTCGCTGCAGCGGCGGCTGCGCGCCTGCATTACCGGGATCCGCGCGCAGGCCTATGATTTCGGTGCGCCGGAACTGGTCGAGCTTGAGCTGTACCTGATGTCGCGTGCGAAGGGCATGCCGCTGGAGGCGCCGGCCATCAGGCCGTAGCTTCGTGAAAGCTCAGCGCTCCGCGAATGCCTTCTCGACCACGAACTGCGCCGCCTCGCCATGATTGCCTTCGACAAAGCCCTTGCCGTTGAGCAGCGTGCGGGTATCGGCGACCAGCGCCGGGCTGCCGCAGATCATGACGCGGTCATGCGCGGCGTCGAGCGAGGCCAGTCCGATATCGGCAAATAGTTTGCCTGAATTGATCAGGTCGGTGATGCGGCCGCGGTTGTGGAAGGGATCGCGCGTCACCGTCGGATAATAGATCAGCTGGTTGCGCACGAGTTCGCCGATCAGCTCGTCGTTGGGCAATTCCTTGGTGATCATCTCGCCATAGGCCAGTTCCGCGACGCGGCGGCAGCCGTGCAGCAGCACCACCTTCTCGAAGCGGTCATAGGTCTCGGGATCCTTGATCACGCTCAGAAACGGCGCGAGCCCGGTGCCGGTGCCAATCAGATAGAGATTGCGGCCATCCTGCAGATTGTCGATCACCAGCGTGCCGGTGGCCTTGCGGCTGACGATGATCTCGTCGCCTTCCTGCAGATGCTGCAGCCGCGAGGTCAGCGGCCCGTCCGGCACCTTGATCGAGAAGAACTCGAGCCGGTCTTCGTAATTGGCGCTGGCGACGCTGTAGGCGCGCAGCAGCGGCTTCTCGCCAACCTTCAATCCGATCATCGTGAACTCGCCGTTGCGGAAACGGAACGAGGGATCGCGCGTGGTCGTGAAGCTGAACAGCGTGTCGGTCCAGTGATGGACGCTGAGAACGCTTTCCTGATTGAAATTGCTCATCTTATCCCGCTTTTTCGAGGCAGATTGCGATGTCAAACTCATTCGTATACGATCATTCGTATACGATCATTTGTATACGAATGAATAATCCTTCTTGATCCCGCCGTCAAGCCGCGGGCAAGATGGCCAGCAAAGCCTGCGAAGGCATTGAACAACAAGGACAAATCCATGGCCCACGACGCACCCCAGCAAACCGGCCCGAGCAAGCTGGTGATTCGCAATATCGGGCTGTTGCTGTCGGGCGCGCTGGAAAAGCCGATCCTCGATGCGGATACGATCGTGGCAGAGAACGGCAAGATCACTGCGATCGGCCGCCTCAAGGACGTCAACACCGACGACGCCACCACCGTGGTCAACGCCAACGGTACCACCGTCGCGCCCGGCCTGATCGACAGCCACGTCCACCCCGTCGCCGGCGACTGGACGCCGCGGCAGAATCAGATGAGCTGGATCGACAGTTATCTGCATGGCGGCGTCACCACGATGATTTCAGCCGGCGAAGTCCACATGCCCGGCCGCCCCCGCGACGTCGTCGGCGTCAAGGCGATGGCGATCTTCGCGCAGCGCGCGTTCTGGAATCTGCGGCCCGGCGGCGTGAAGATCCACGCCGGCGCGCCGGTGATCGAAAGCGAAATGGTCGAGGACGATTTCAAGGAGTTGGCCGCGGCCGGCGTCAAGCTGCTCGGCGAAGTCGGCCTCGGCGGCGTCAAGGACGGGCCGACCGCGCGCAAGATGGTCGGATGGGCGCGCAAATACGGCATCCAGAGCACGATCCACACCGGCGGTCCCTCGATCCCCGGCTCCGGCCTGATCGACAAGGACGTGGTGCTGGAAGCCGACACCGATGTGGTCGGCCACATCAATGGCGGTCACACCGCGCTGCCAGACGACCAGATCCGCTGCATCTGTGAAGGCTGCAAACGCGGGCTGGAGCTGGTGCACAACGGCAATGAACGCTCGGCGCTGTTCACCTTGCGCACCGCGCGCGAGATGGGCGATCTCCACCGCGTCATCCTCGGCACCGATGCCCCGGCCGGCTCCGGCGTGCAGCCGCTCGGCATCTTGCGCATGGTGTCGCTGCTGTCGTCGCTCGGAGACCTTCCGGCCGAAATCGCCTTCTGCCTCGCCACCGGCAACACCGCGCGCATGCGCGAACTCGACTGCGGCGTCATCGAGGTCGGCCGCTCCGCCGATTTCGTCATCATGGACATGGCGCAGCACTCGCCCGGCAAGAACCTGCTGCACAGCGTGCAGCTCGGCGACCTGCCCGGCATCGGCATGACCATCATCGACGGCATCGTCCGCACCCAGCGCAGCCGCAACACGCCGCCGGCGACAAGGGTGCCGGAGATCGTCGCCGGGCATTAACCAGCCTCCGGTAAGGTTGGGCTTACGGGTGCTGTAACCATCAAGCGGAGACGAGCGTGTCTGATTCTGATCGCGTGATTGATCGCCGGAAAGTCCTGGTCGGCGCGGCCACCATGACGCTGTCGGCCCTCGGTCTGGAGGTCATCGCAGCCGAAGTCACGAAAGAGATCAAGGATCTGTTGCCCGGCGAGTTCACCTGGACTCCGGACAAGCAGCCGACGGGTCCGGTTGCCGTCGTCGTCTCGCTTCCCGAGCAACGCGTGCATGTCTATCGGAACGGCATTCGCATCGCAGTGTCCACCTGCTCGACGGGCGAACCCGGCCACAGCACGCCGACCGGCGTGTTCGTGATCCTGGAGAAAGACAAGAATCACAAATCGAGCACCTACAACGACGCCCCGATGCCGAACATGAACCGGTTGACCTGGTCCGGCATCGCGCTTCATGCCGGGAAGCTGCCGGGATATCCGGCCTCCCATGGCTGCGTGCGGCTGCCGCTGGATTTTTCGGCCAAGCTTTTCACGGTAACGCATCTGGGCACGCCGGTGATCATCGCGGGCGCACATACCGACCCCTGGGAATTGACCCACCCGGGCATGGTGCTCAGCGGCTATGCCGAACATGAATTCCAGAAAATCGAAGCGACCTTGACCGACAGGAAGCATCCGGCGGACTGGGTCGATCCCGCAC
>JBOHIT010000493.1:0-10123 GCA_050726155.1 Bradyrhizobium sp. | reverse complement strand
ACCCGCCTACGGATGCGACACCGCATAAAGCTCGTACTCGCCGCGTACCAACTCGATATGCGCGCGCATCGCCGCTTCCGCGCCCATCTTATCGCCGCGCATGATGGCCACCACCACGCGGTCATGTTCGGCCTGTGATTTCGCAAGCCGCCCGAGATTGCGGAACTGGGCGCGGCGGAACGGCTGCACCCGCACCCGCGTCGCCAAGGTCATCTCGGCGATGTACCCGTTTTGCGAACCGGCATAGATCGCGTTGTGAAAGCGCTCATTGACCTCGTGAAAGCGTTCGGGATTGCCGGCATAGCTCAAGACCCGCAATTCCTCATGGATCGCTTCCAGCTTCTGGCGATCCGCCGGCGGCATCCGCTCCGCGGCCAGGCCTGCGCACAGCGCTTCCAGTTCCGCCATCGCTTCGAACATGCCGGTCAGGCGCTCGATCGAAGGCTGCGCCACGACAGCGCCGCGATGCGCCCGGGATTCCACCAGCCCGCTCGCCACCAATTGCCGCAACGCTTCGCGCACCGGTGTCCGTGACACGCTGAAGCGTCGCGCAATATCGGTTTCGTCCAACCCCGATCCCGGCGCCAGCACGCCGCGCACGATCTCGTCGGCGAGTTGCAGCCGCAATTCCTCCGCGCGCGTCACCTTGTCCCGGTGCGGCGCGGCGCGGTCGACGCGCCGGACCACCGGCTCGGGCTCAGGCCCGGCTTGGGGGCTGCGCGTGGGAAGATCGTCAAGGCTCATGCGATTTGATCCAAATCCTTTCGACTCACGTCCCTTACGATACGGGCTCGTCGATGATGCTGACATGGGCGGCGACGATTCTCCAACCCTCCGGGAAGCGTACCCAGGTCTGCATCTGCCGGCCCACCTTCTTGCCGCTCCACACATCGCGATAAAACAGCGTCGAGGCGACCGCAGTGTCGCGGCCATAGGTGGTGATCACGGTCTTGTCGGTCTTGCGCATCAATCCGACCGGCGAGCGCCCGGCGCGGAACGCCATGATCGCTTCATAGCCGTAGAGGTTTTCGTTGATGCCGTAGCGCAGCGTGCGGGGATCGTTGCGGAACAGTTCGTCGAGCACCGCCACGTCGTTCGATACCAGCGCTGCCTCATAGCGCGCGAATTGCGCGGTGACTTCGGCGAGCACGTCGGGGAGATCGATATCCATGGCTAAATTCCTCTCGGCGCGGGTGCGGCGGCGACGCCGGACTGCTCCAGCGCATGAGCCACACGGAGCGCGATATCCTCGCGCCAGGGTGCGGCAATGATCTGGACGCCGATCGGCATCGGCTCCAGCGGCACCGGCACCGCGACCACGGGAAGGCCGATGAACGAAATCGGCTGGGTGTGGATGCCGATATTGGCGCGCACCGGAAGTTCGACACCATCGAGCTTGAACATCACTTGCCCGAGTTTTGGCGCGGTGCACGGCGTGGCCGGCGCGATGATCACGTCGACCGTTTTGAACAGTTCCAGCACCTGCGCGCGATACCAGCGGCGGAATTTCTGGGCGCGATCGACCAGCGGCGCCGGCACCATCGCGCCTGCAATCAGGCGATCGCGTACCGCCGGATCGAAATCGTTCGGGCGTTTGCGCAGGCGATCGAGATGCAGCGAGGCGCCTTCGGTGGTGGATATAACGTAGGCCGCCGCTCGGGCGCGGGCAGCCTCGGGGATTTCGACGGTTTTCGTCGCCCCGAGCACCTTGGCGACGCGCGCGACGGCTTCGACCGCTTCGGGAAACACGTTCTTCTGGAAATAGCCGCCGGCGATGGCGACCCGCAAGCCCCCGATATCCTGCGCCAGCTGCGACGTGACAGACTCGACCGGGCGCGTCGTGCACGCGGCGTCGTCCGCATCGGGTCCCTGCATCGCATCATAGGCCAGTGCGAGGTCGCCGACGCTGCGCGCGAAGGGTCCGAGATGATCGAGGCTCGCCACGAACGGAAACGACCGCGCCCGCGACAACCGGCCATAGGTCGGCTTCAAGCCGAAGATTCCGCAGAACGACGACGGCACCCGGATCGAACCATTGGTGTCCGAGCCCAACGCGATCGGCACCAGGGCGCCGCCGACGGAACTGCCGGAGCCGCCGGAAGAGCCGCCGGTCATGCGGGTCGGATCGTGCGGATTGCGCGACGGGCCGTCATGCACGTTCTCGCCGGTGAAGTCGTAGGCGTATTCGCCCATGTTGAGCGCACCGACCAGCACCGCACCCGCGGCTTCCATGCGCTCGATCAGCGTCGCATCCCGCGCCGAGGGCGCAAGGTCGCGGTTGATCTTAGAACCTGCCCGCGTCGAAAGGCCCTTCACATCGAACAGATTCTTCACGGCGAACGGCACGCCGGCGAGCGGGCCGACCTTTTGTCCCGCCGCAATCGCGGCATCGACGGCGCAGGCTTTGGCGCGCGCCCGATCGGCGGTGACGTCGGTAAAGGAATTCAGCACACCATCGTGCTTTGCGATCCGCGCCAGCGCGGCTTCGGTCGCGGCGAGCGCGGTCAGCTTGCCGTCGGCAACGGCCTGCGCGATCTCCTGAGCGGTCATGGCGCGATCAGGCTGTGTAGACACTGGCGGGCTCAGTTTCGTCGGGCAATGCAAACTCGTCGACCAGGCGTGCCAGTCTCAGCGACACTTCGAGGTTGGCGCGCACCGCCGGCCGCCAGGAATCCTCCACCGGCAACGCCAGCGCTTTCGCGACGGCGTCGATATAATCGTCCAGGGCTTCAGCCATCTCGCTCCCAATCAATTTCTTGGTCGCTTGACCCGATTTTTGCGGATCAAGCGCTAGTGAACCGGCAACGGCGGATGCGGGATCGCCGTCAGCAGCTCCTTTGTATAGGCGTCCTGCGGATTGCCCAAGACCTGTTCCGACGGGCCTTGTTCCACGATTCGCCCCGACCGCATCACGATGACACGATCGCACAACAGGCGCACCACATTCAAATCATGGGAGACAAACAGATAACTCATACCCATCGACGCCTTGAGGTCCTGCAGCAGATTGAGCACCACCGCCTGCACGGAGACGTCAAGCGCCGCGGTCGGCTCATCGAGGATCACGAGCTTTGGGTGCAGCGCGATCGCGCGCGCGATGCCGACGCGGGCCTTCTGGCCGCCGGACAATTGATGCGGAAAGCGATCGAGCAGGTTGATCGGCAGCCCTACCAGCCCGGCAAGCTCCTCGCAGCGTGCCCGCAGCGCGTCGCGGCCCTTGATGTCGCCGAGCTGCATGATGGGATCGACGATGGCGCGCGCCGCCGTAAAGCGCGGATTGAGGCTGTCGGTCGGGTCCTGGAACACCATCTGGATGCTCTTGCGCAGCGGCAGCCGCGCGAAGGCGTTTGGGAGCATGTTACCGATCTCGTCGTCATCGAACACGATGCGGCCCGAGGTCTGGTCCAATAACCGCATCACCATCATCGACGTGGTCGATTTGCCGCAACCGGATTCGCCGACCAGGCCGACGCTCTCGCCGTGACCGACCGTGAAGCTGATGCCGTCGACCGCGCGGAACTGCTCGGCCTCGACCGGCGGCTTGCGCGAGAACAATTTACTGAGAACCGCCGTCGCGCCCTGCCGCGGATATTCCTTCACCAGTTTTTCGACCAGCAGCAGCGGCTTGGCTTCGCCCTCGACCGGCGCCGCGGGAGTGAGCGCCGGCAGCGCCGCCGCGTCCTCCTCCGGCAACAGGTCGCGCAGCGAGACGCCCAACCGCGGCGTCGCGCGCATCAGCTTCTTGGTATAGGCGTGTTCCGGGTTGGCGAAGATGTTGGCCGATAACGCGGTCTCGACCACGCGGCCCTTTTCCATCACCACCACGCGGTCGCAATAGGCGGCGGCGAGACCCAGATCATGCGTGATCAGGATGGTCGACATGCCGCGCCGCTTGGTGAGCTCGACGATCAGGTCCATCACAGCTTTCTGCGTCGTGACGTCGAGGCCGGTGGTCGGTTCGTCCGCGATCAGAAGCTGCGGGTTGCAGGCCAGCGCCAGCGCGATCACCACGCGCTGGCACATGCCGCCGGATAGTTCGAACGGATAGGCGTGATAGCGCTCGCGCGGGCGCGCGATCTTGACCTGCTCCAGTGCCTCGATCGCCTTCTCGCCGCGATCGGCGACCTGGGTCTGCTGCACATGCTGGCGCAGCACGTCCTCGATCTGGTCGCCCACTTTGCGGATCGGGTTCAGCGCGGCGCGCGGATTCTGGAAGATCATCGAGATTTCGCGGCCGCGCAGGTCGCGCATCTGGTTCTCGGTCGCGGCCTTGACGTCGATGCCGGAAAACATCACCGAGCCCTCGGCGATCTTGCCGGCGCGATCGAGGATCCGCATCACCGCATAGGACGTCACCGATTTGCCGGAACCGGACTCGCCGACGATGCCGAGCGTCTCGCCCTTGGCGACGGAGATGTTGACGTGCTGCACGGCTTTGACGATGCCGCGCCGCGTGGCGAATTCCACCGTGAGGTCGTTGACGTCGAGCAATGGCTGCGCGGTCATTGTAACCTCACGTCCGTCGCTGCGGGTCGACGATATCGCGCAATCCGTCGCCGAGCAGGTTGAAACAGAACACTGCGATCATCAGTGCCAGGCCCGGAAACAGTGCGATCCACCATTCGCCCGACACCATGAACCCGGCGCCTTCCGCGACCATGATGCCCCATTCCGCCGTCGGCGGCCGTACGCCGAGGCCGATGAAGGAAAGACCGGCGGCGTTGAGGATGGCGTAGCCCATAGTCAGCGACATCTGCACGATCATGATCGGCATGATATTGGGCAGAATGTGCACCAGCAGAATACGGAACTCGCCATTGCCCGACAATCGCGCCGCCTGCACGAAGCCGGCGTTACGGCGGACATTGGCCTCGGCGCGAGCGACGCGGGCATAGAGCGGAAAATTCACGATCGCGGTCGCGATGATGATGTTCTGCACGGTATTGCAAAGCGCAGCGACGATGCCCATCGCCAGCACGAACAGCGGAAACGCCATGATGGTATCGGCGATGCGCCCGACGATGCGGTCGGTCCAGCCGCCGAAATAGCCGCCTGCGATGCCGGCAAGGCCGCCCATCAGGAACACCAGCGCGACCGAAGCCACCGCGATGAACGTGTCTAGCCGGGTGGCGACGATGACCCGGCTGAAAATGTCGCGGCCCAATTGATCGGTGCCGAACCAGTGCGCCGCCGATGGCGCCTTCAGCGCCGCCGCGGTGTCGCTCGCAAGCGGATCGTAGGGAACGACATAGGGGCCGAGTATCGCCGCGAACAGGATCACGACCAATAGCCCGAAGGCGAAGGCGGTGACGCGGTTCTCGCCGAGCACGTAGCGGGTGTGTTCGAAGATCGCGGCCAGACCCGAGGTTCGTGCGGGACCGACGGGTTCAACGGCAGGCGCAACGGTGCTCATGCTTTACCCTCTCTTCTGGAGCATGATCTCCGCGCAAACGCGTGCCGCGTTTGTCGCGAAGGAAAACCGGTTCCCACTTTTCCGGATCATGCTCTACCCTTCCAGCCTCACGCGCGGATCGATTACGCCGTAGAGAATATCGATGACCAGATTGAGCAGCACGTACATGACTGCCATGGTCAGCACGAAACCCTGCACCGGCGCGAAGTCCGACGAAATCAGCGCTTCCACCGCATAGGAGCCGATGCCGGGCCAGGCGAAGACTTTCTCCACCAGCACGTTGGCCCCGAGCAGGAACGAGAACACCATGCTGAGCGTGGTGATGACCGGCAGCATCGCGTTGCGAAACGCGTAAGTGACGATCACGGTGCCCGGCGACAGGCCGCTGGCGCGCGCGGTGCGCACGAAGTCCGACGCCAGTACCGCGAGCATCGAGGCGCGCGTCATGCGCGCGATTGGCGCCAGCGAGAAGATCGCCAGCGTCGTGGCCGGCAGGATCAACTGGCTCATCGCGGAACGAAACGCCTCGAAATCGCGTGCGATCAGGGTGTCGATCAAATAGAAGCCGGTCACAGTATTCGGCGCGCTGTAGAACACGTCGAGCCTGCCGAGCGGCGCCGGTGACCAGCCGAGCCGAAAATAGAAGACGTAGACCAGCACCAACCCAGTAAAGAACACCGGCAGCGACACGCCGGCCGTCGTCGTGATACGGCAGAGATGATCGATCCACGAACCGGGCCTCGTGGCGGCGAGCACGCCGAGCGGGATCGCGATCACGATCGAGACGACGAGGCCGAGCAGCGTCAGTTCGGCGGAAGCCGGCAGGCGGTTGCGGATTTCGGCGGCGACCGGCTGTCCGGTGGTCAGCGAATTGCCGAAATCGCCATGGGCGAGATCGTTGGTGTAACGGAAGAACTGTTCGATCAGCGGCTTGTCGAGCCCGAGTTTCTTCCGGATCTGCTCGACCGCTTCCTTGGTCGCGGCGGGCCCGGCAAAATACGCGGCGGGATCGCCGGGCAGTGCGCGCGTCAGCAGGAACGTCACGATCACGACCCCGATCAGCGACGGGATCGCAAACATCAGCCGCTTGCCGATCATGGTCAGCATGGCGCTTACGCCTTCACCAGCGCGCGATAATCCAGACGGCGGTGAAACCAGTATTGATAGCCCGAGATGTTCTTCTGCATCGCGACGTTGACGAAGGGCTGATACAGCGGAATGCGCGGGATATCCTTGTAGGCGAGATCGACGAACCCCTTCACGTCGGCGTCGTAGGTCGCCTTGTCGCCGGTCGAGGCCGCGACGCGCGCGCCATCGATCAACTTGTCCATCTCCGGCGACTTGTAGCTCATGGTGTTGAAGACGGAATTGTTGCCGTGATAGCACCAGTAGAAGAAGTATTCGGGGTAATCGAGCCAGCCCGAGAACACGTTGGTGTAGAGCGGCATTTCCTTCTTGTTCAGTTCGGTGCGCCAGTTGGCGCCGGGGATCTTGTTGATCGTGGTCTTGATGCCGATCTGGGCCAGGCTCTCCTGGACCAGCACGCAGAGCGGCTCGTTGACGCCGGCAAAATTGAGATCGAACGAGATCGTGGTCTCGAAACCGTTGGCGTAACCGGCCTCAGTGAGCAGCGCCTTCGCCTTCGCCATGTCGGTCGAATATTTGGTCGGCTGCGGCCACGCCACCTCGGTCGGCTTGTCGGCGGAGGCGCCGAACATCGGATTGGCGAGGCCGAACAGCACGACGTCCATGATCTTCTGATAGGGAATCGCGTAGGCCATCGCCTCGCGCACCTTCGGATTGTCGAACGGCGGCTTGGTGACGTTCATGCCGATATACTGGATGCCGTTACTGAACGGCAACGACACGATGTTGAGCTTGCCGGCGGCCTTCAATTCCTGGAAATCCTTGAACGGCAGCTCATAGGAGATGTCGGCGTCGCCGCGCTCCAATAACGCGCGGCGGTTGCCGGCCTGCGGCACCATGCGCCAGATCACACGCTTGATCTTCGGCAGGGGACCGCCGACCCAATCGTCGTTGCGCTCCATGATCACTTCGGTGCCGGCGGTCCATTTCGTCAGTTTGTAGGCGCCGGAGCCCGCGGTCTGCTGCTTCGTATACTCGAGACCCCAGGGATCTTTTTCGGAAGCGTTCTTCTTCACCAGTTCGGAATTGACGATGCAGGGCACGATGACCGCGAGATCGGGCACCGTCAGGCGGTCCTTCTTGGCAAAATCGACGCGCAGCGTGTTGTCGTCGACGATCACGAACTGCTCGGGCTTGGTCAGCGAGCCCGCGCTCATCTGGAAGGTCGGGAAGCCGCCGACCGAGACCGCGCGATCGAGCGACCATTTGACGTCTTTCGACGTCACCGGCGCGCCGTCGTGGAATTTCGCGTTCTTCTTCAGCTTGAAGGTCACCGACATGTCGTCGATCTTCATGTCGTCGGCGAGTTCACCCTTGAACTTGTCGCGGTCGTAATACGGCACCCCGCCGGGGCCGCTCTTCATCTCGTGGGTGATCAGGCGGTCGTAGCAATTCCACGACACTTCATAGCCGGGCACGTTGGTGCCGACGCCGTGGATGTCGAGGTTGTTGGGGCCGCCTTCCGAGACGATCAGCAGCGTCTCCGACCGCGCATCGGCCTTGGCAGCGGAGAAAATCGCCGGCGCCGGCACCAGCGCGCCAGCGGCGACGCCGGTGACGGATTTCAGGAAATCGCGACGTTTCATGTGATGCTCCAACGCCTGAGGGGGACGGCTTTGGAGCTGGGAATCGCAAGGTTCGTGCCAAACCTTAATGGAAGGCTAACCGCAACCTAATCCATTGATAATACAAGTAATTATAGCTCTACTGTCGAATTCGAGCCGGCAAAGGCTGATCAAAATTGCATACAAAGAAGCAGATTTGCTCATTAATCGTGCAGAAACTCTAGCCGCCTCTTTGCTGTGCGGTTTCGCCGCACCGTCAGGTTGGCCACAGCAACTCCTGCAGTTCGACGAGATCACCGGCTTTCTCCTGCCAGCCCTCGATCTGGATATGCCGGATCGGGTCGCTGACCCGGTGCAGCAGCATCAGCGCCATCAGCCGCCGCTTCATGGCCGGATTGATATCGGCGTCCGAATAGCCGAACCCCTCGAACAGGCTGCGAACCCGCCGCTTCATCCCTGCCGTCATGAAGGCGCTCGGCCCCAGCAGGTCATATTCGCCAAAGCCGGTCATGACGTCGCCGAAGTCGAACAGCCCCGACAGTCGCCACTTATTGCCGTCGCGGGTCAGCAGGAAATTCTCCGGAATGTATTCGCCGGTGAGGATGACCGGTCTGTCCATCGGAATCAGCGGCGCCGCGTCGCGCAGGATGTCATCGAAGCCGTCGAGAAATTTTTGCGGCAATCCCAGTCGCGTGTGCCGCGCGCGGCAGCCTTCGATCTGTGCCGACATGAATTGCTTCCATCCCGGCTTGATGCGCGAAAGCTCTCCGAGCGGCGCGCGCTGCACTTCGGCGATGGTGGCGCCGATCTGCAGAAGTACACGCTCCTTCTGGTCTTCCGGCAGCGCCGGCCATACCTCGGAGCCGACAGCGCCGTGCAGCCGCGTGATGACGAGGTATGGCCAGCCGCAGCGCTCGCCCTCGAACAGGAGGTCGGGAATCGGAATGCTCAGCCGGCCTTGCAATTGCGTCAGCGAAGCGCGCTCCGAGACGAACTGAGCGCGATGGATCGGCGGAAATAGCTTCAGGATCAGTTCATCGCCGAGACCGACGACGAGGTTGGTGCCGGTCGTGAAAACATGCGGCGCGGCCGTTCTCAAGCCGTGGCCATGCGCGATCTCGAGCGCGACCGGCAGCCAGCGCGAGGCGTCGGCGCGCCAGGTTTGGAAGGCTTCGAAGTCGGACAGGGCTGGCAACGATAGTGACATTCATTCGACCGTCATTGCGAGGAGCGAAGCGACGAAGCAATCCATTCTTTCTGTTCTGCGGCGCGATGGATTGCTTCGCTTCGCTCGCAATGACGAAAAAATCGCGATCTACCTGTCCGGGTTGGCCCGTTCGAACTGGCGCAGCAGCCGGTTGCCGCGCTCGACGGCGAGGTCCAATGCCGCCTGCGCGGTGCGCTTGCCGCTGAACACCTGTTCCAGTTCTTCGTCGATCGCATCGCGGATCAGCACGAAGGAGCCGAGCCGGATTCCCTTGGAATGCTCGGTCGGCGGCTTCAGGGTCATCTGTTCGATCGAAATCGCCGCACCGGGATTGCGATCGTAGAATCCTTGGGCGCGGGTGAGATCGAAGGCGGCGCGGGTGATCGGCAGATAGCCGGTGTTTTGATGCCAGGCCGCCTGAATTTCCGGCTTCGACAGATAGGCGAAGAACTTGGCGACGCCGGTATATTCGGCGCGCGGCCGGTCGCGCAGCACCCACAAGGTCGCGCCGCCGATGATGGTGTTTTGCGGCGCGCCGAATACGTCGGGATAATACGGCATCATGCCGTAGCCGACCTCTAACTTCGAATTGGCCTTGATGTCGGCGCGGGTTGCCGACGAGCCGATGAAAATTCCGCACTCGCCTTTTTGAAAGCGCGGCTCGGCCGACTGGCCGCGGCCGCTATAGTCGTACACTTTGGTGGCCTGCCATTCCGCAAGCTGCGTGATGTGGCGCACCACGATCGGATTGTTGAAGGTCAGTTCGGCGTCGAGGCCGCCAAACCCGTTGGC
>JBOHIT010000492.1:0-4957 GCA_050726155.1 Bradyrhizobium sp. | reverse complement strand
TCATGGGACTTCAGCAGCACGGCGGCCAGCGCCGGCGACAATGTCAGCGAATTGAATGCCGAGATCACCGTCGAGATCGCCACGGTCAGCGCGAACTGCTTGTAGAACTGGCCGGTCAGTCCGGTGATGAACGCCAACGGCACGAACACCGCGATCAGCACCAGCGCGATCGCGATGATCGGCCCGGTGACTTCCTGCATCGCCTGATACGCCGCCTCCTTTGGCGTCAGCCCCTGCTCGATATTGCGCTCGACATTCTCGACCACGACGATGGCGTCATCGACCACGATGCCGATCGCCAGCACCAGCCCGAACAATGTCAGTGCGTTGATCGAGAAGCCGAACACATGCATCACGGCAAAGGTGCCGATGATCGAAACTGGCACCGCGATCAGCGGAATGATCGACGCGCGCCAGGTCTGCAGGAACAGGATCACCACCAGCACCACCAGCGCCACGGCTTCCAGCAGCGTGTGCACGACGGCCTCGATCGAGGCGCGAACGAATTGGGTGGGGTCATAGACGATGCTGTAATCCATGCCGTCGGGCATGTTGGCCTTCAGCTCGACCATCATCTTGCGGACGGTGTCGGAAATCTGGATCGCATTGGAGCCGGGCGACTGGAAGATCGGTACCGCGACCGCCGATTTGTTGTCCAGCAGCGAGCGCAGCGAATAGTCCGCGGCACCAAGCTCGATCCGGGCGATGTCGCGCAGTCTCGTAACTTCGCCATTGGCGCCGTTCTTGACGATGATTTCGCCGAACTCTTCCTCGGTCTGCAACCGGCCCTGCGCGTTGATGGAGAGCTGCAAATCGAGTCCGACCTCGCTTGGCGATGCCCCGACCACGCCCGCCGCCGCCTGGACGTTCTGGGCCCGGATCTCGCGCACCACGTCGGCCGCCGACAGCCCGCGCTCGGCGACCTTCTGCGGATCGAGCCAGACCCGCATCGAATAATCGCCGGAGCCGAACAGCTGCACCTGGCCGACGCCTTCGATGCGCGCCAGCCGATCCTTGACGTTGAGCACGGCATAGTTGCGCAGATATGTCATGTCGTAGCGGCCGTTCGGCGATAACAGATGCACCACCATGGTGAGGTCGGGCGCGCTCTTGATCGTGGTGATGCCGAGGGTACGGACCTCAGCGGGCAGTCGTGGCTCGGCCTGCGCCACGCGGTTTTGCACCAGTTGCTGGGCCTTGTCGGGATCGGTGCCGAGCCGGAATGTAACGTTGAGCGTCATCAATCCGTCGGTGGTGGCCTGGCTGCTCATATAGAGCATGCCTTCGACCCCGTTGATCTGCTCTTCGATCGGCGTCGATACCGTCTCGGCGATGACCTTGGGGTTGGCGCCCGGATATTGCGCGCGCACCACCACCGTCGGCGGCGCCACTTCCGGATATTCCGAGATTGGCAGCGCCGGCAGCGACAGCAATCCCGCCACGAAAATCAAGGTCGACAGCACGCCTGCGAAGATCGGCCGATCGATGAAGAATCTGGAGAAGTTCATGACGCTGTCTCGCTGATATCGGGGCTTGCGAAGCGCAAAGGTCCCGGCGCGGCCGACCGGGGTCGATCGCACTGATTCACTTCTGTTGTTTTCGATATCTGCCCGGTGCTCGTAAGAGCACCGGGATCAGGCTGCTAGCGCTGCGCCACCTCGGTCGCGGAAGAAGCAAAACCCATGGCAACCACCTCGGGCGCGACCAGCGCACCGGGACGCACACGCTGCAGTCCCTTGACCACGATGCGTTCGCCGGCATGCAAGCCGCCGGTCACCACCCGCATGCCGTCGATCGATACGCCGAGCGCAACTTCGCGATATTCCGCCTTGCTGTCCTTGTCGACGACCATCACGAATTTCTTGTTCTGGTCGGTGCCGACGGCGCGTTCGCTGATCAGCAACACCGGCTCGGCTTTGGGCTGTCCCATCAGCAGCCGCGCAAACTGGCCGGGCATCAGGCGGCCATCGGCGTTGTCAAACACCGCCCGCACCCGCACGGTGCCGCTGCGCACATCGACCTGGTTGTCGATCAGCTGCATCTTGCCCTTGTAGGGCATGCCGTCGGAGGCGCCGGTTCCCATCTGCACCGGGATGCGGCCGATCTCAGACGGCGTCGATTCATCGGCCAGCGTCCGCAACGCCCGCGTCACCACCTGCTCATCGGCGTTGAAACTGGCATAAATCGGATTGACCGAGACCAGCGTGGTCAGCACCGGCGTGCCGGGTCCGGCGGCGATCAGATTTCCGACGGTGATCTCGATCTTGCCGACCCGTCCGGCGACCGGCGCCCGTACTTCGGTGTAGCCGAGATTGAGTTTTGCCGTTTGCAGCGTTGCTTCGGCAGCCTTCAGATTGGCTTCGGCTTCGCGGTAGGCGTTGATGCGACCGTCAAAATCGCGCTGCGAGATCGTTCGCGAATCCGTCAATTGTTGGCCGCGCTCGAAATCGCTCTTCGTGAGAGTCAGACGCGCTTTGGCCGCAGCCACCTGGCCTTCGGCGCGCTCCACGTCGGCCGCATACAGCGACGGATCGATCAGGATCAACAGGTCTCCCTGCTTGACCAGCGCACCCTCCGTGAAGTGGATTTCCTGGATGGCGCCCGCAACGCGGGAGCGGATTTCGACCCGCTCGACGGCCTCAAGCCGCCCGGAAAATTCGTCCCAAGGCACGGTCTGCCGGGGGGCGACGACGGAGACCGAGACCGGCAAGGCCGCCGGGGCCGCTGTGGCCGTTTCCGCCTGCGCAACTCCGCCGCGACCGCTGAGGAAGGTCGCGCCAGCGGCGATCGCCAAAGCGGCCAGCACGAGCCCAGACCCAACCAAGCGTTTGTTTTTAATTATATTTTTCATGGAGACCCCAGTTTGACATTGGACGCTGCAAACCCCGGTGAGAACACTGGACCCCCGGGTGGTGACACCCGATCCACGTCTACGCTGCAACGCACACATTCATAACGTCCGGTATAGATGGGCTATCGACATCCCCTGTCAAGTCACTTATCTAACGATCGGTAGGAAAATAGAGGAGGACCCCATCATGGCCATGGGACGGCCCCGCGAATTCGATGTCGACAAGGCACTCGACCTGGCGCTGCAGGTGTTCTGGCGCAAAGGCTACGAAGGTGCGTCGATGACGGATCTCACGGAAACCATGGGGATCACGAAGCCAAGCCTTTATTCCGCGTTCGGAAACAAGGAAGAGCTGTTTCGAAAAGCGCTGGATCGTTATGTCGACGGCCCCGGCGGTTACTTCCAGGTTGCGCTGGCCAAGCCGACGATGCGGGCCGTGGTCGAATACTTGCTGTATGAATCCGCCGACGCCGTCACGGACCCCAACCATCCGCCGGGATGTCTGGCGGTTCAGGGCGCATTGAGCTGCGGCGACGCTGCGGAATCGATCAAGCAGGAACTGGTGGTGCGCCGCGCCAAGGGCGAACAGGATTTGCGCGAGCGCTTCGAGCGGGCGATCGCCGAAGGCGACCTGCCGCAGGGATCCGATGCTGGCGATCTTGCGGCCTACCTGTCCGCAATCCTGCAGGGCATGGCGGTGCAGGCGGCCGGTGGGACGACGCGCGCGCAACTGCGCAAGATCGCCGAGATGGCGCTGCGCACGTGGCCACCTTTGGCGTCCGCCTGACGCTGCTGTACGACGATCAAGACCGTCAATACCTTGCCGTAAAGGGTTTTCGTGCAGTTCGCTTCGCCGCGGCTAGGAGCCGGCCGGCGACGGATCGATCTCGTCACGATAGACGGTCAGCAGCACCGCGGTATCTGCGTTGGTCGCAGTTGGCATCGCGCGCTGCCGATCGATCTCGCTTGAGATGGCGCCGAGGAGTTCCTGATGATCGAGAATCCCTTTCCGCAATAATTCGGATGCGATGATCTTGACGAGCGCGAGCGCGGCAAAGCTGATCGCCTCTCTGTTGATGTCCATCTGATCGCTCTCATTCAATTGGCAGGATGGTGCGCCCCAAAATCTCCTCGTAGCCCGGATTGAACGCTCCGCACAATCCGGGCTGCGAATTACGCAACGGCCTCGGTCTTGTCAGCCAGTCCCACCGCCCACAGCGCAAACGCGTAGACGATTGCGACTTCATCGAGGCGGTTGAAACGCCCCGACGCGCCGCCATGGCCCGCGCCCATATTGGTGCGCAACAGCACCGGGCCGCCGCCCTTCATGGTCGCGCGCAACCGTGCGATCCACTTTGCGGGTTCCCAATAGGTGACGCGCGGATCGGTCAGGCCGCCCATCGCGAGGATCAACGGATAGTTCTTGGCTTCGATGTTGTCGTAGGGCGAGTAGGACAGGATGGTGCGGAAATCCCTTTCGCTCTCGATCGGATTGCCCCATTCCGGCCATTCCGGCGGCGTCAACGGTAACGTGTCGTCGAGCATGGTGTTGAGCACGTCGACGAACGGCACTTCCGCGACGATGCCGGCAAACAATTCGCCGGCGCGGTTGGCGACGGCACCCATCAGCATGCCGCCGGCGCTGCCGCCATGGCCGACGATGCGTTTTGCATCGGTGTATTTCGTCTCGATCAGCGCGCGGCCCGCGGCGGCAAAATCATCGAACGTATTGGTCTTCTTCTCGCGCTTGCCGTCGAGATACCAGCCCCAGCCCTTGTCGGCGCCGCCCCTGATATGGGCGATGGCATAGACAAAGCCGCGCTCGACCAGCGACAGCCGGTTGGCGGAGAACGACGCGGGCATCGCCATGCCATAGGAGCCGTAGCCATAGAGCAACAGCGGCGCGCTGCCGTCGCGCTTCAAGTCCTTGCGATGCAGGATCGACACCGGCACCTGCGCGCCGTCATGCGACGTCGCCATGATGCGCGTGGTGACGTAGTCGGCGGGATTGTGGCCCGACGGAATTTCCTGACGCTTGCGCAAGGTCCGTTCACGGCTGACCATGTCGTAGTCGAACACTTCCGACGGCGTCGTCATCGACGAATA
>JBOHIT010000491.1:0-10090 GCA_050726155.1 Bradyrhizobium sp. | reverse complement strand
GCTTCGAAGATCGCGCGCGCCTGCATCTCGGCGATTTCCGGATAGGCGATCGCAAGACGGCAACCGCGGAAGCCCAGCATCGGATTGAACTCGGCGAGGTCGCGGGCCCGATCGGCGAGCTTGCGCGGATCGGTGTTCATCGCGCGCGCGACTTCCTCGATCTCGGCCTGGGTGTGCGGCAGGAACTCGTGCAAGGGCGGATCGAGCAGGCGGATCGTGACCGGCAGGCCCTTCATGATCTCGAACAGCTCGACGAAATCCGCACGCTGCATCGGCAGCAGCTTCGACAACGCCTGACGCCGCGACTGCTCGTCCTCGGAAAGGATCATCTCGCGGACGGTGCGGATACGGGTTTCCTCGAAGAACATATGCTCGGTACGGCAAAGGCCGATGCCCTCGCCGCCGAACTTGATCGCGGTGCGCGCGTCTTCCGGCGTATCGGCATTGACGCGAACGCCGAGCTTGCGAACGGCATCGGCCCAGCCCATCAGCGTGCCGAATTCGCCCGACAGCTTCGGCTCGATCATCGGCATCCGCCCGGCCAGCACCTGGCCGACCGATCCGTCGATGGTGATGACGTCGCCGGTCTTGAAGGTGCGCCCGCCGATGCTCATGGTGCCGCGGCCGTAATCGACGCGAATGGCGCCGCAACCGGACACGCAGGGCTTGCCCATGCCGCGCGCGACCACGGCGGCGTGCGAGGTCATGCCGCCGCGGGTGGTGAGAATGCCTTCAGCGGCGTGCATGCCGTGAATGTCTTCCGGGCTGGTCTCGATGCGCACCAGAATCACCTTGCGGCCGTCGGCCTGCAGCTTGGCAGCCTCATCGGACGAGAACACGATTTCGCCGGAGGCGGCGCCGGGCGATGCCGGCAGACCGGTGGCGATGACGTCGCGTTTTGCGCCGGGGTCGATGGTCGGATGCAGCAACTGGTCGAGCGAAGCGGGATCGATCCGCATCACCGCGTCCTTTTTCGAGATCAGGCCTTCATTCGCGAGTTCGACCGCGATCCGCAGCGCCGCTTTCGCGGTGCGCTTGCCGCCGCGGGTCTGCAGCATCCACAATTTGCCCTGCTCGACCGTGAACTCCATGTCCTGCATGTCGCGGTAATGCTTTTCGAGCAGCGTATAGATCCGCGTCAGCTCCTTGAACGCGTCGGGCATCGCGCTTTCCATCGACGCCTTGTCGGAACCGGATTCCTGGCGCGCATCTTCGGTAATGTCCTGCGGCGTGCGGATGCCCGCCACCACGTCCTCGCCCTGCGCGTTGATCAGGAATTCGCCGTACAGCTTGCTCTCGCCGGTCGAAGGGTTGCGCGTGAACGCAACGCCGGTCGCCGAGGTCTCGCCCATATTGCCGAACACCATGGCCTGAATGTTGACCGCGGTGCCCCAGGATTCCGGAATGTCGTGCAGGCGGCGATAGGTCACCGCGCGCGCGTTCATCCAGGATGAGAACACCGCGCCGATCGCACCCCACAATTGCGCGTGCGGATCCTGCGGGAAATCATGGCCTGTTTCACGCGCCACCGCATCCTTGTACTGGCCGACCAGTTGAACCCAGTCGTCGCCGGTGAGGTCGGTGTCGAGCGTATAGCCCTGGCCGTCCTTGAAGGTGTCGAGGATATCTTCGAAGTGATGATGCTCGAAGCCGAGCACGACGTCCGAATACATGGTGATGAAGCGGCGATAGCTGTCATAGGCAAAACGGCGGTCGCCCGACATTTCTGCCAGCGCTTCGACGGTCTGGTCGTTGAGACCGAGATTGAGCACGGTATCCATCATGCCCGGCATCGAGGCGCGGCCGCCGGAGCGGACCGAAACCAGCAACGGATTCTTCGAGTCGCCGAACGATTTGCCGGCGAGCTTGCCGACATGATCCAGCGCCTTCTCGACCTGCGCCTTCAGCGCGGCCGGATAGGATTTGTCATGCGCGTAGAAATAGGTGCAGACCGAGGTCGGAATGGTGAAGCCCGGAGGCACCGGCAGGCCGAGATTGGCCATTTCGGCGAGGTTGGCGCCCTTGCCGCCGAGCAGATCGCGCAGGCCCGCTTTGCCCTCGGCCTTGCCGTCACCGAACGTGTAGACCCACTTGCCGGATTTTACCGTTTCCACCGCCGGCTTGCTGACGACGGCCTTCTTCGCGGTTTTGCTGGCGGGCTTGCTCGGAGCCTTCGCAACAGGCTTGGCAATCGGCCTTGCTGGAGCCTTCGTCAGGGCCTTGCGCGCCGAGGCTGCCGGAGCGGCTTTCGTCGCGCCTGATGACTTTGATTTCGCTACGGTTTTCGCGACGGATTTCTCGACGGTTTTCTTGGACTTCGCAACCGCTTTGGCCATGGCAGATGACAATCCGTAAAGAGGGGAGAAGATGCGCGCCTTACACCACTTTGGAGGGTTCGGCGCAAGCTGCGAAACTTCCGTTTCCCGGTCGACGGACTAGAAGCGAAGCAGCTTGAACACGCCGAGGCCGGCCAGGCCGACGATGATCAAGTAGATCGCGACGATGAAATTCAGGAACCGCGGCGCAATCAGGATCAAAACTCCTGCAAGCAGGGCGACGATGGCGGGAATGTGCGCAGAACCAATGGTCATCGAAATGTCTCCGGCTGAGTTGGTGGAAATCGAATCGAGGGCCGCAACATAACCGCTGGCGCGGTTCCGGAACAGGAGACGCCTGTCGCGTCAACGGGTTCCGGCCTCGCAAAAATTGCCCGAAATTGCCGCGTTTAAGGCAGGCATTTTCCCGGAACAATGGCGCGCGCGATGAATTGGCTCGCATTGTGCGCTGGCTAGCCGGCGTTCTTTCTGCGCAAGGGAGTACATCATGCGGAACAGGATACTTGCCATTGCAGCGGTCGCCGGCGCGATGGCTGCACCGATCGCGGCACAGGCGCAGAGCGATACCGTCGGTATCGTTCGCGGCGGCACCGTCATCATCGGCGACAATGAAGGCATCGTCACCGAACAGCGCCCGGCGTTCCGTGAATATGTCGTGCGCGAGCGCGTGCCGACTTTCACCATTCCGGATCGCGTGATCGTCGGCGGCGTGCTGCCGGAAGCCGGCATCACCTATTACGACGTGCCGCAGACCTACGGCGCGACACCCTATCGCTACACCGTGGTGAACGGCCAGACCGTATTGGTCGAACCGCGTTCACGTCGCATCGTTCAGGTCGTCGACTAATCCCGATGATCTGAACGATTGGTCCGGGCGCCGCGCAAGCGGATGTGCGCGAGATACGACCGGACAAGAAAGCCCCGCCCGACTTTCCCCCTCGGGCGGGGCTTTTCGTTTTGCGGTTCGTCATTCCGGGATGCGCCGTTTGGCGCAGGCCCGGAATCCATTCATCTACGCAACTTGTTGCCAAATGGATTCCGGGCTCGCGCTGCGCGCGCCCCGGAATGACGACTTGTTTTATTCCCTGATCTCGAGCCCAGGCTTCTTGGCGACGAGACGATGGATCTTCTTGCCCGAGGAGGCGCTGACAACCTCTTCGTCGAGCAACAGCGCGGTGGTTTTCAATTCCGCCTGCACCAGCGCGGTATCAAATGCCGCATAAAGACGACCTTGGGCATCGCGCAGGTCGGCTTTGTCGGTGATCCGCCAGCTCAGATAGAGAATGCCGCTCGGCTTGACGATGCCGAGCAGGCGGCGGACCGCGGCGGCGATCTGCGCGCAATCCAGATGCATGATCACGGTTTCGCACAGCACATTATCGTAGGTGCCGATGCCCTTCAGATCGGGCAATTCCGCATGTTCGAATTTCAGACCGGGATAACGCCGCCGCGCTTCCGCCAGCAGGCCGTCCGAGGCGTCAAAGCCCACCGCCGAAAAACCGTTGGCATTGAGCCAGCCGACCTCGCGGCCGCAGCCGCAGCCGATATCGGCTGAATTGCCGCCGCGCACGAAAAACCGCTCGACGATTTCCTGCAGGTCGACGGGCGCCGGCTGGTCGTGCCAATCCCTGGCGAACGCCGCCGCATCCGAATCGTAAGCGGCCAGCGTCTTGCTATCCACGTATCAGCCCTCGATCTTCGAAAAATCCGCCACCGCGCGCGTCGCCGCGCGGATTTCGTTCAAGAGCTTCAGTCGGTTCTCGCGCACGTTTGGTTCATCGTCATTGACCTTGACCTTGTCAAAGAACGCATCGACCGCCGGACGCAGCTTGGCCATCGCGCTCATGGCAGCGGCGAAATCCTCCTTGGCCACCGCAGCGCCGGCTTCGCTCTTGACCTGATCTATGGCCGTAGCGAGCGCCTTTTCCTCGTCGAGCTTGTAGAGCGTCGCATCCGGCGTGCCGTCGAAGCTGCGCTTGTCCTTTTTCTCTTCGATCGAAAGGATGTTGCTGGCGCGTTTTGTGCCGGCAAGCAGGTTCTTGCCGTCATCGGTATCGAGGAAATTTCCGAGCGCCTCGACGCGGCGGACCACCATCAGAAGGTCGTCTTCTAGTTTGATCGAGAGAGCCGCTTTGACAAGATCATGGCGCTGTCCCGTCGCTCTAAGCTGAACCTCTAGACGGTCAACGATAAAATCCAGAAGGCCAAACACTCGGTCGCTGGCCGTTTCAGCCTCCTGATTAGCCACCTGCTCTGAGAAGGCTTTACTGACCAATCTATTCCAAACACGAGTTGCACTTTGACTTGAAAGCCCGCCCTCGTTCTCGAGTCCAACAAGCGCACTCTTCTGTCTGTCCAGTCGTGCTCCCTTGATGTCTAGAAATATCTCGATATCTGCCGTCAGAAACACGTCAGCCAATGGAATATTGAGTTTGTTATCAAGGATTAAGCGGAGCACACCTAGCGCCGCCCGCCTTAGTGCAAACGGGTCCTTGCTGCCGGTGGGCAATTCGTTGATCGCCCAGAATCCAACAAGCGTATCGATCTTGTCTGCCAACGCAACCGCGATTGAAATTGGATCGGTCGGTACACGATCCGCCGGTCCTTGCGGCTTGTAGTGCTCCTCGCTCGCGGTAGCGATTGACCCATCTTCCCCTTGAGCAAGCGCATAGTATTTGCCCATCAAGCCCTGCAACTCCGGGAATTCGCCGACCACTTCGGTCAGCAAATCGGCTTTCGCCAGAAGCGCCGCGCGCTTGGCCTTCTCGATATCGGCACCGACCAGCGGTGCAATTTCCGCTACCAGCCATTCGATTCTTCGAATGCGCGCTGCTTGCGTGCCGAGCTTCTCATGAAACACGATGCTCTCGAATTTCGGCAAGCGCTCTTCGAGCTTGGTCTTCAGGTCGGTCTCGTAGAAAAACTTCGCATCGCTCAGCCGCGCGCGGATCACGCGCTCGTTGCCGGCGATGATGGCCTTGCCGCCGTCGCTGGCCTCGATGTTGGCGGTGAGGATGAACTTGTTGGTGAGCTTTCCGGTTTTGGGATCGCTGACCACAAAGCATTTCTGGTTATTGCGGATGGTGGCGCGGATCACCTCGCCCGGGATCGACAAAAATTCCTCGTCGAACGATCCCATCAGCACGACAGGCCATTCGACCAGGCCCGACACCTCGTCGAGCAGCACCTGGTCTTCCACCAGTTCAAAGCCCTGTGCGAATGCCAATTCCTTGGCATCCTCAAGGATGATGTCCTTGCGCGCCTGCGGGTCGAGCACGACGTAGGCTGCCTTCAGCTTGGCCTCGTAATCCTCGAAGCGGCGCACCGGGATCGCTGCTGGCGCCATGAAGCGGTGACCGTGCGTAGTCTGGCCGGCCTCGATGCCGTCGATGGAGAATTTGACCACCTCGGGCTCTTCGGTCTCCGGACCGAAGGTCGCGATGATCGTGTGCAGCGGCCGCACCCAGGTCAGCGCGCCCGGTTTTGCCGAGCGCTCGCCCCAGCGCATCGATTTCGGCCACGGGAAGGTGCGCACGATCACCGGCAGGATATCGGCGAGGACTTCCAGCGTATCGCGGCCGGGCTTCTCGATCAGCGCGATATAGAAGTCGCCCTTCGGGTCGCGCTGGATTTTTGCCTCGTCGAGGGAATTGAGGCCGGTTGCTTTCAGAAAACCCTGCACGGCTGCATCGGGCGCGCCGATTTTCGGACCCTTGCGTTCGGTCTTCAGATCGGACTGCCGCGCGGGAATGCCGTGCACCGTCAGCGCCAGCCGCCGCGGCGTCACGAAGGCCTTGGCGCCCTCATAGACCAGGCCTTCGGCAACCAGCTTGTCGGTGACCATGCGGCGCAGATCGTCCGCCGCCTTCGCCTGCATGCGCGCGGGGATTTCTTCCGAAAACAGTTCGAGCAAAAGATCAGGCATCAGGATGCCCTGCCCGCTTCAGTATGGACCCAGGCGTCGCCGCAGGCCTTGGCGAGGTCGCGCACGCGGGCGATGTAGCTTTGTCGTTCGGTGACCGAGATCACGCCGCGGGCATCGAGCAGGTTGAAGACATGGCTTGCCTTGATGCACTGGTCATAGGCCGGCAGCGCCATCAGGTGTTCTTTCTGGTTGCCGCCGTTTTTCCAGCCCGCCGCGAGATATTTCTTGCAGGCCTCTTCGGCCATCACGAACTGCTTGAACAGCATTTCGGAATCGGAGTGCTCGAAATTGTGCCGGGAATATTCCTGCTCGGCCTGCAGGAACACGTCGCCATAGGTCACCTTGTCGGCGCCCTCGCGGCCGTTGAAGTTGAGATCATAGACGCGGTCGACGCCCTGCACATACATCGCCAGACGCTCGAGCCCGTAGGTGAGTTCGCCGGCGACCGGCGCGCATTCGACGCCCGCGACTTGCTGGAAATAAGTGAACTGGCTGACTTCCATGCCGTCGCACCAGCACTCCCAGCCGAGCCCCCAGGCGCCCAGCGTCGGGCTTTCCCAGTCGTCCTCGACAAAGCGGATGTCATGCAGGCTGGAATCGAGGCCGATCGCGGCGAGCGACTTCAGGTACAAATCCTGAAGGTCCGGCGGCGACGGCTTCATGATCACCTGATACTGGTAATAGTGCTGCATCCGGTTGGGGTTTTCGCCGTAGCGGCCGTCCTTCGGGCGGCGCGAGGGCTGCACATAGGCGGCCCGCCACGGTTTCGGCCCGAGCGCGCGCAAGGTCGTCGCCGGATGAAAGGTGCCCGCGCCCATTTCCATGTCGTAGGGCTGCAGGATCACGCAGCCCTGTTCGGCCCAGAACCGCTGCAGAGCGAGAATGAAGCCCTGGAACGAACGTTCCGGGCGCATATGGGCAGGCAGGGCATCCATCGGCAGAATCGGTCTCGCGAGGGGGATTTGGGCGCGCGGGACCGTATCGGCGGCGGCGAGGGGAATCAAGGCGAGGTGGCCCTGATCCTCCCGGCGAGGAGCAAGGCGGCAGGCACGTCATATTCCGTCATGGCCGGGCCTGTCCCGGCCATCCACGACTTTTCTGGATCGATAGAGTGAAGACGTGGATGCCCGGGACAAGCCCGGGCATGACGGCGGTGAGGATCGGCGGCATCAGCCCGGCCGATAGGCCCCGGTGACGGGATCCCGGCGCAGGGTCGGAATTTCATTCGCTCGGGCGGTCTCGGCGACGCGGGCCAGCCGCGCCTCTTCCAGCTCGCGGTTGATCCGGACGGCTGTCTTGTAAGCCCAGCGGACCACGGCGAGCCCACCCAGGGCCCCTGCGAATGCGATCAACGGTGGCATTGGTCGATCCTTGTCGTTCACGTCGGTCACGCCCCCAATAGCCACATTCTCGCGCAAGCCGGGCCGCGCCGCAATTCCCGCCTTTAGGACTAAATGGCGCGGTCAGCCCAGGTCCTAAAACCCGAATTTGGCCCAAATTGCCCGGGTTTCGAGCGCGGAAATCAAATCATCCGGCAAGGCCCCGAACCCATCGAGCATGCCCATGGCGCCCGCCCCCGGCGACCGCCGGCCGAGCAGGCCGGACAGCATTCCGCTGGCGGGCGCAATCACCGGCGTCAGCACCTTGTCGCCATAGCGGGCGCGCAGCGTCGAACGCAGATCGCCGATCGCATCCGCCAGGCCCAGCGATACCGAGGTCTCGCCGGCCCAATATTCACCGGTGAACAGCGTGTCGTCGCTGCCCTTGAGGCGGCTGCCGCGGCTCTGTTTGACCAGCGCGATAAAGATGGTGTGGATCTCGCGCTGAATAGCCTTCAGCCGCGTCACGTCATCGGGGTTTTCGGGCTGGAACGGATCGAGCGTGGCCTTGTGGGCGCCCGCCGTATACAGCCGCCGCTCGACGCCGATTTTCTTGATCAACTCCTGAAAACCAAAACCACCGCCGACCACGCCGATCGATCCCAGGATCGAGGACGGGTCGCAGAAAATCTCGTCACCGGCGCAGGCGATCATGTAGCCGCCGGATGCGGCAACGTCTTCCACGAACACCAGCACCGGCAAATTCTTTTCCGCCGCGAGTTGCCTGATCCGCAAGTAGATCTGGCGCGATTGCACCGGCGAGCCGCCGGGCGAATTGATCACCAGCGCCACCGCCTTGGCATTCTTGGTGCCGAATGCGCGTTCGAGGGTCTTGGCGACGCCGGCCAGCGACATGCCCGGCCGCAACGGCGTCACCGCCCCGATCACGCCGGACAATCGCACCACCGGCACGACGGCAGCGCCGCGGCGGAATCGGGCCGGCAAAAATCCCTTCAACCGTTCGACAAGGCCCGGCATTCCCTTGCGATCACTTATTTGTTCACTCATGCCGTTACCTCGAATTAACCATTTTTTATCACGCCACTGTCATTGCAAGGGCTGGAACGAACTGGGGCCGGAATGCCTTTTGCAACGTGGCTATTGCGGCCGCAATGGCGCAGCGGAGAGTGACATGAAAATCTACCTGCTGATAATGCTGATCGGCACCATCCTGGCCGCGGTCCACTTCACTTCGGCGCCGAAACGGCAGTCTGAAACCCTTCCGCAATAGGCGTTTTCGCGTGCTGTCTCGTTCGAGACGCGAGCGAGACATGAATCCCGGGCCGCCCCTACGGGGTGGCCAACGGCAGTATCCCCTTCCCCGCCAAAATCTCCTGTACCTCTTTATTAGGCACGCCTGACTCATCATTGAGCATCAGGCCGGGATGAATTCGCGTCGGCGCGCGGCCGCCCTTGGTGGCGCGGATCAAAACGCGGTTCGCCGACGCCTTCACATCGCCGTGAACCGGCAGGACTTCCAGACTGCCAAACCCGTGATCGAGTGCTGCCAGCACCTCGGCAATCCCGTCGGCGCGCCAGATCAGCGTCAGCACGCCCCTGGATTTGAGGATGCGCCGGCTGGCGTGAATCCAGTTCGAAAGCGTGGTTGAGGTCGCGACATGCGCGATTCCGCGCGCGCGGTCCGGCGAAATCCGGTGCCGCGTCGAATCGTTGAACGGCGGATTCATCAAGACGATGTCGACGCTGTCGGGGTGCAGATTGACCGCCGCGAAAGCATCCGCAGCCGATTCGACATCGAACACGATCACCTCGGCAGCAAGCGCATTGGCGTCCGCATTGGCGCGCGCAAGGCCCGCGAGCGTTGGATCGATCTCGACCAGCACGAGATCGATGTGCCCGACGCGCCTCGCCACCGCCAGCCCCGCCGCGCCGACACCGGCGCCGAGATCGGCCACGCGATTTCCGGGGCGCGCCGGCGTCGCCGCCGCCAGCAGCACGGCATCGTGACCTGCGCGGTGCCCCGATTTCAATTGCCGCAGCCGCAAGCCGCCGCCGAGAAACGCGTCCTCGGTGACATCGAGGGCGGGGTCAATGATCACTGGTTTTCGGCCCGCAATTCGTGGGCAAGGCCGGCATCGGTCAGAAGCTGGCGCGCCTCGCGGTTGTCGTCGTCATGGACCAGGATACGGCGCGGCAGGACGCCCAGCGATCCCTCGATGACGCTCATGTTCTGGTCCAGCACCAGATGATGGATATTGGCGCCGTCGAGCAGCGCTCCGACCGCGGAAACCAGCACAATATCGTTGGTCCGAACCAATTCCCGCAATTTGCGTTCTCCTCGATCGGCCCCGGTGCCGGGGGGTGCCAGCGCATGTCAACCGCTTCGTGCCCTTGCCGCCTTAGCCTGCACTTTCTATTGTAAGTAAGAATAGTGCGAATTGGCCAGATTTGGAGACCCGCGTGGCGGTTATTGTACCCTTCGAAAGCCC
>JBOHIT010000490.1:0-5695 GCA_050726155.1 Bradyrhizobium sp. | reverse complement strand
TCGGTCGCGATACCCCACTCTAGCGCCTGCTTTCCATTGATGCGCTTGGAACGCATCACGATGTCCTTGGTGCGGGTGATCCCGACCATCTTCTGCAGCCGAGCGGAACCGCCGGACCCCGGAATCTGTCCGAGTTTCTGTTCCGGCAGCGCGTACAGCACGGTTTCCGAAGCGATCCGGAAATCGCACGCCAGCGAAAATTCGAAACCGACCCCGAAGCAATAGCCACGATTGGCGACGATCACCGGCTTGGAGCAGCGCGCAGGCGCCGCGATATTCCACGCCAGCTTTGAGACGTGCTCGGGGGTCGCAGCGAGGAAACCGGCGATATTGCCGCCGCTGGAAAAATGTTTGCCGATCGCGCGCGCGACGATGATGCGGACGCGATCGTCGTCGTCGAGCGCCTCGAAGACCAGCCGGAGCTGATCGCGCTGCGGCATCTCGATGACGTTGAGCGGCGGACGGTGCAGGATGATGTCCGCCCGCTGCTTGGCTTCGTCGATCTCGATGCTAAAACCGTCGAGCTTTTCAAGGCGGCGATCGGTGAAAGTATAAGGTGAAGCCATTGATGTTTTCCTTTTTGCGAATTTAGGTGATGTTTGAAGGCGGCTGACGCTCCGCGTCGTATTCACCGGACACCAGAAGCCGGCGCAGTAGCTTGCCAACGGGAGATTTCGGGATCGCCTCGACGAAGACGAAGCGGCGCGGACGCTTGAAGTTGGCAAGCCCGGAAACCTTGCAGAACTGATCGAGTTCCTCGGCCTCGACATCGGCCTTGCGCTTGATGAAGGCGGCGACAATCTTGCCCCAGCGCTCATCCGGAAGACCGACAACAGCGACCTCGGACACAGCCGGATGCAGCGAAAGGCAGCTTTCGATCTCAACCGGCGACACGTTCTCACCACCGGTGATGATCATATCGTCAACGCGGCCGGTGACGAACAAATCACCCTCGTCATCGACGAAGCCGGTGTCACCCGTAAAGTACCAGCCGTCGCGCAGTGATTTGGCGTCGGATTCCGGCCGTCGCCAGTAACCTTCAAAAGATTCGTCGCCAGCCAGAAGAGCGATAATCTCGCCCTCCTCGTTCGGCTCCGCGAGTTCGATCACGGCATTGGCGCCAAGCTTCACAACCCGGATCAGTTGGTTGATCCCCGCCTTACCGGCGGAACCTGGTTTCAAGACCGCCTTCTGGTCAATGGTGAAGGTATAGATCTCCGAACTACCATAATGATTGACGAACAAATCCGGCCTGAATGCATCATCGAGCTTTTTCAGAAGACCGTCGGTCATCGATGCACCGGCGAAACCAAGCTTGCGGACGCTCGAGACATTCGTGGCCGCAAATCGCGGGTGATGGACAAGATCATGATACAGCGTGGGCACGAGGTAGAGATTGGTGATCTTTTCCGCAGAGATAGCGGCCAGGGCCTGCTCGCTGTCGTAACGCGGCAGGCACACGAAGGTGCCGCCGATCAGCGACATCGCGATCAACGAACGCACTCCCATGGTGTGATAGAGCGGCATCACGCCAAGGGTTCGTTCTCCACGGCCGTACATGTTCTGCGCGACATGGGCGACGGCCCCGGCTCGCTCGGCGCGATGGCGGCGCGGCACACCCTTCGGCTTCGACGTGGTGCCTGACGTGTAGAGCATGATCGACCACGCATCGGCCGAGACGCGGGGCGACGCATCTGTGGCGAGGCACTGAATCATCTGCGCAAATGGAACTGATCCCTGACCACCGTCAGTTCCAATCGCTATCCGCTCCCTATTCCCGGCAGCGGGTGATTGCGTTACGGCTTCGGCGGAAACATCCTGATAGACCACAGCACGGGCGTCAGAATTTTCCAGGTAGAAATCGACCTCATCCGGCTTGGCGCGCCAGTTGATCGGCGTCACTACTAGACCGGCGAACTGACACGCCCAATGCAGCGTCGCCGCCTCCCATCGATTTTGCAGCGCCGTGACGACGTGATCTCCGGCCCTCAATCCCAATTGATCGAACGCGGCAACCAGCGACGATATTTTTCCATACCATTCGCGGTAAGTCAGACGAAGGTCGCCGTCGACGATCGCCGTCACATTTGGATCGCGCGCCGCGCTCGCGAGAAAACTGGTGCCGAGGTCAAACATGGACGGCGTTCTCCACGGAAATGCCAACCGCGAGCTCCGTTGCAGCCTCGAGCGCAGCGCGGATGATTGGCGTGTAGCCGGTGCAACGGCAGAGATGACCGCTGAGTAGATCGCGAAGCTGCGCCTCGGTAGGCTGGGTGTTGGCGCGCAAAAAAACGTCAAGCGACATCAGGATGCCAGCGGTGCAAAAGCCGCACTGCAAAGCATGATTTCGGCGGAACGCCACCTGCAGCACCGAGAGCCGATCCGGCGCTGGCGCGAGCCCCTCGACGGTGCGCAGATCGCATCCCTCGATCTGCACCGCGAGGGTCAGACACGCCCGCGTCAGCATGCCATCGACGGAAATCGTGCAAGCGCCGCACACGCCGTGCTCACAGCCGACATGGGTGCCGGTTGCGCCGATCTCGTGACGCAGGAAATCGGTCAGCAGCATGCGCGGCTCGGCTTCCCCCGCGACCGGCTTGCCATTCAACGTGAATTGTACTGAATGGCGCTGCTTTGAACTCAAGCGAGGCATTGCACGGCCTCCTCGATCACGATTCGCCCGACCCGGCGCACCAGTTCGCGGCGATAACGCGCGGTCGCATGGACGTCGTCGCGGGCGTCAAGTTCATACGCAAACGCATTCAGCGCATCGTCGAGCGCGCTGCCATCGAGACGCGGCCAGTCGCGTGCCTCAGGACGGTCGGCGACGCCCCCGACTGCGAATCGAATGCCCTTGGCGGTAACAACCGCCGCGCAGCCAACGATCGCGAAATCGCCATGCCGTCGCGCGACTTCGCGGAACGCATGTCCCTGTCCAACAGCGACGGGAAACGACACCGCCTCAATCATTTCGTGGTCCGCGCGCGCGGTCGACATCATGCCTGTGATAAAATCCTTGGCCGCAACGCGGCGGCGGGCCCTGGCACCACGCAGATGAACCGAGCCACCGAGCGTGATCAGCGTCAGCGGCATTTCCGCGCTGGGATCGGCATGCGCGATCGAGCCGCAGATGGTGCCGCGGCTGCGGGTCTGGACATGACCGGTCCACGGCAGAGCGAGCGCGATCAACGGCAACTTTGCCTTGAGCTGGTTCCAAGCGAGCAGTGTTGCCTGCCGCACACCCGCCCCGATCACGATCTCGCCGCGACTTTCCTCGATGCGGTCAAGCGTGCCGATGCGCATGATGTCGATTAGCACCTTTGGCCGCGCCAAACGCATGTTCAGCATCGCCATGAACGATTGGCCGCCGGCGATGATTCGTGCATCGGAACCCTCGTTCGCAAGGACGCCGAGCACTTCATCGAGCGATGCGGCACGCACATAGTCAAAGGCTGCGGGCTTCATGCGCGCCTCCCGAACAAATTTCGTAGTCTTGCAAAGATGCCGAGCGACTGCGATCCGCTCCCGCCATCATGGCGGGCGAGGCTTGCGAAAAACTGTCCGATAATCATCTTGGCCGCGCCATCCAGCAGCCGGCCGCCAATACCCGCGATCTTGCCACCGATGGCTGCGTCGTAAATGTAGTGCAGTGTCGTGCCGCCATTTTCGGCGAGGGTCAGCGTAATGCGGCCCTCGCCACCGCCGAAACCGAGCCCGCCGTCGGCGCTACCGCTCAAGGTCACGGCACGCGGCGGGTCGAGGTCGGACAGCTTCACCTCGGCGCGATAGCGGCCTTTCACCGGCCCGATACCGATCGTCACGTCGGCGTGGAAATGGGTATCGGAAACCCTCTCGACGCTATGACAGCCGGGGATGACCGCCTTCAAGGTGTTAGGGTCGAGCAGCATCTCCCATACGTGCGCCGGCGACGCGCTGACATGTGCCGTGCCCTCACCGCGCAGGCTTCGCTCACCCGGCTTGCGTTGTATCGTCGTTGCAGGCGCGCCGATCGGCGCAGCTCGTTCCTCGCCATGAATGAGCGCTGCGACCTTGGCCGGTACCAGCGGCAGTTCAATGTCGGCTACGCCCAGCGCATCAGCGACCGCATTCGCAATGCAGACCGGCGTCGACATGCAGTTGCCTTCGCCCACGCCTTTAGCGCCAAGCGGCGTAAATGGCGACGGCGTCTCCATATGAATGATAACAGGGTCTGGAATTTCCGTGGACGTTGGCACGAGATAATCCGCGAACGTGCCCGTGAGAAAGCTGCCATCCGGGCCGTAGGAGAATTCCTCGAACAACGCCGCGCCAAGCCCCTGCGCGAAACTGCCGCGAACCTGACCGTCGACCATGCCCGGATGCAGGATTGTGCCGCAATCGTGCATGGTGGCGTAGCGGTCGATGCGGGTTGCTCCCGTGACACGGTCGACCTCCACGCCGCAGAAATCGAAAATAAAGCCGTAGCACAGCGATGAGTTGATGCGGTCGCCCTCATCCGGCGGCGTCAGTTCAGGTGGCGTCCAGAACACGGTTTCGCGAATCGTATGACTCACATCGTCAGGCAGCGAGCCCGGCGACCAGTGGCTGAGACCCGCAAGCCGCGAAAACGGAATCGCGTTATCGGGATTGGTGCGCGATCCGACCCGACCGTTCGAGAACACCACATCGTCGGGTTCGATGTTGAGTTGGCTGGCGGCAATGCGACCAAGCCGCCTGGCAAGCCGGTCCGATGCGAGTTTCGCTGTACCCGCAACCGCACCCGCGAAACGACTGGCGTAGTTGCCCGAAGCGATCGACCAAGCATCCTTGGCGGTATCGATCTCGGTGTTGACCCGGACATCTGACGGTTTCACGCCAAATACGTCGGCGACCACCTGCGAGAGCACCGTGCGATGGCCCTGCCCTTGTGGAACGGAAGCGACGTGAACTGAAATGCTTCCGACCGGATCAATCGCCACTGTCGCAGTCGCCTGCGCACCATTCTTCGGTCCGGCCTTGCGCCGTTCGGCCGGTGTCAAAACGGTCGTGATGTATCCCATGTTCGAGATGCTGGGCTCGACGACTGCCGCATAACCGATGCCATAGAGGCGCCCTTCCGCCCGCGCAGTATCACGACGCGCCTTCAACTCTTCGAGGCCGCCCTGCTCCGCACCGATAGCTATGCCAGCGACGTAGTCGCCGGAATCCAGCAGCGCACCCGGCGCGGTGCGATAGGGAAACGCGCCGCTCGGCACGAGATTGCGCTTGATAACGTCGAGAGGATCCAGCCCGAGCTCGATCGCGATCCGGTGTACCAAGCGCTCCAGTGCGAAATAAACTTGTGGGCCGCCGAACCCGCGGTTCAATCCAGTCGGCGTCTTGTTGGTGACGATGACCCGGTTGCGAACCGCGGCGTGTTCAATAGCATAAGCACCCGTCAGATTACCGTGCATCCGGTAAAGCGTCGCGGGTTCCGGCGCGCGCAGATGCGCGCCGCAATCCTCGATCTGATCCCAATCAAGCGCAAGAATTTTTCCGTCATGATCGACGGCGGCCGACAAAGTAGTGGCCCGATTGGTCGCCGACACCGAGGCCGAGAGGTGCTCAAGCCGGTCTTCGATCCATTTCACCGGCCGACCGGCGACACGAGCCGCGGCGGCAATCAGCACGATGTAAGGAAAAATACCCTGCTTGATGCCGAAGCTGCCGCCTGAAT
>JBOHIT010000489.1:0-6132 GCA_050726155.1 Bradyrhizobium sp. | reverse complement strand
GGTTGGCAGCGACGGCGGCCTGCGGCTGGGCGGCCGGATTAATCCAGCAGGCGTGAACCCTGTCGTCCAGGCTCCTCGGCACCTTGTCGTCGATCTGACCGCCGAATCGGGTCAGGCAGCGGAAGGTCGCCTGGACGTGGCCGCCGGGGCAGCCGAAGCGATCGTAGAGATCGAGGTGCCGGAACGCGGTATCGAGGTCGTCGCGCCACATCAGTCGCACCACGCGGCGGCCGAGCCAGACGCATTCCGGGTTTCCGCCCGGGCCGTTGATGGCCTGCGTCGCCTCGACGAATTCGTCGGTTTTCCGCTGATTATCCTTGGTCGGGTCGGCCGCATTGGCCGCCGGCGGCTTGCCGGGCTGATCCGGGGCGGGAGTGCCGCTCTGGGCGAAAACCCCGCCCGATCCGGTCAGGAGGGCCAAGCCTGCAACAAGGCCTGCAACGGCGAGGTGGCGCAAAACCGCATTTTTGAGATCAGGCCCACTTCGACGCATACATTCCCCGACTAGTTTCATGCCCGCCGACATCATGCTCGCCGGAAATGCCCCAAACGGCAATTCCCGCGGCTCGTGATGGCTTGGCTAGTTGCCGTCCAAATAGGTCCCCAATGCGGCGGAGACGCTGCCGGATTCCATGACGGTTATTTCGGATTTTGTCCAGCAAACTCACAACTTTATCGTGGCGTGGTAAAATCGCCGCAGGAGATTGCCTGGATTCGGTCTATCCTGGACTTGGCAGAACGCCGGTGACCGGCTAATCGACGGTCCCCGCCCGGAGGATGGAACCGATTTCTCTTCGTACGCCGCTGGCGCTTCTCCTGACATCGCTAGGTATGATCGCGGCCGTATGGTGGTGGCTTGCCACCCCGATCACGCTCGTGCGCGCTCCGATCGATCCCAACGCCAAATTGCAATGCGTGTCCTATGCGCCGTTCCGCGACGCGCAGACGCCGCTGGTTCCGACCACGCATATCGATGCGGACCAGATCGCACAGGATCTGGCGCAACTCGCCAGGATCACCGACTGCGTGCGCACCTATTCGATCGAGAACGGGCTCGATCAGGTTCCGGCGCTCGCCGCCAAGGTCGGACTGAAGGTCATTCAGGGCATCTGGCTCAGCAGCAACCGGATCAAGAACGCGTCCCAGATCGCGATCGCGGTCGCCCTGAGCAAGCAATATCCTGATGTCGTCACCGCGCTGGTGGTCGGCAATGAGGTGCTGCTGCGCGGCGAGATGACGACCTCCGACCTCGCGGCCAACATCCGGTCGGTCAAGGCGCAGGTCACCATTCCCGTCACCTATGCCGATGTCTGGGAATTCTGGCTGCGCAACCGCGAGATCTATGAGGCCGTCGATTTCGTCACGATTCACATCCTGCCGTATTGGGAGGATATCCCGGTGCGGGCGAAATTCGCCGCCTCCCATGTCGATTCGATCCGCAAGCGGATGGCGGTGGCGTTTCCGGGCAAGGAGATCCTGATCGGCGAGACCGGCTGGCCGAGTGCCGGGCGGATGCGCGAGGGCGCGCTGCCGTCGCGCACCAACCAGGCGCGGGTGGTTTCCGAAATCCTCGATCTCGCCAAACGCGAAGGCTTTCGCGTCAACCTGATCGAGGCCTATGACCAGCCGTGGAAGCGCCAGCTCGAGGGCACCGTCGGCGGTTATTGGGGCCTGATCGATGCGGCGCAGCGGGCGGTGAAATATCCGCCCGGCGAGGCCATCAGCAATTTTCCGTTCTGGAAGCTGCAGATGGGATGCGGAATGGCGCTCAGCTTTTTCGTGTTTCTCGCGAGCTGGCTGACCTTGCGCCGGCGGCCGTGGCAGCCGCGGCTGGCCACATGGCTTGCGGTCGGCACGTCAGCGACGGTCGCGGGCATGCTGCTTGGGGTCGCCGCCGACAAGATGTTCTACGAGAGCTACGGGACCGGCGGCTGGCTGCAATGGGGCGCGCTGCTGGCGGCCGGCATTGCTTCGCCGATGCTGTGCGCCAACGCGGCGATGTCCGGCAAGCCGCTGCCGACGTTCCTCGAACTGCTCGGGCCGCGTGACGGCCGGACCGGTTCGGTGCTGACGATGCTGCTCGGTCTCACCTTGATCGTCACCGCGGTGATCGCGGCCGAGACCGCGCTCGGCTTTGCGTTCGATCCGCGCTACCGCGACTTCCCGTTCGCATCGCTGAGCATGGCGGTGGTGCCGTTCGCGGCCTTGATGCTGGCGAACCGGCCGAAGGAGGGCGTGCGTCCGATCGCCGAATCCGCCTTTGCCGGCATGCTGGTGATCGCAGCACTCTTCATCGGCTTCAACGAAGGTGCGCAGAACTGGCAGGCGATGTGGACCTGCGCGATCTACCTGCTGCTCGCGGTCACGCTGTGGCGGGCGCGGGCCGCGCAAATCCTAAAATAAGCAGCCCGATCGCAAGTCCCGACAGCACGATGTTATAAAGCACGATGCCGAGGCCGGCGGCGATCAGGCCGCCGGTCAAAAGCACGATCGATGGCCGCATCACGTGCAGCGTCGCGATGATCAGGGCGACGATCCCGAACACCGAATTCTTGAACAGGGTGGTCGCGAGCGCCCGCGACTTGCACAGCAGCGACTGCAGGCCGCCATCGCAGGCCAGCGCCACGGTCGAGAATTCGACGGCGAGATAGCGCAAATAGAGCGCGTAGCCGACGGTGACGAAGCCGACCACCAGCAGGAACTGGACCTGATAGGGCGTCAGCCGGAACGGAGTTTTTTTCACAGCGGCATTTTCTCGGGGCTGGATTGGATTGCGGAGCCAATATGGGCGGGAATGGCTGACGGGACAAGTCGCTGCCGCACATTAAGGGGTAACAAAAACGGTTCAGAGTCGTGCTGTAACCCGTTGGATTGTCACAAATTTTCTACTGACCTTTCTTGCCGAACCAGGACGATATCGCCGTCGTCTCCGGCCTCTTCGGTGGCTCCTCCACCACGGCGGCCGCGCGTTTCGCCGCACCCCGCCGGCGCGACGAGGGTTTTGCGCTTGGGGCAGGTGCCGGGTCGTCGCTACCCAGCGAGAGCCGCTGGCCATCGAAGATCGCGGTCTCGCAGCTGCGCTTGTTTTCGGTCAGGACGGCGCAGATCCGGGCGGCCGCGCCGGCGTCGTTCAGCGGGCCTGCCACCAGCCGAAGCTGCATGCCAAGCCCTTTGGTGCTTTCCTTGACCATGATGATCGGGCGCAGCGCCGTCAACGCCGCATTCGATCTCGACTTCAACAGCCCGCGCCAGATCACGCGCAGGCCAGGGACGGAATTCGCGGTACCGAGATCGACCCCGAACTGGGTGCGCTGGATCGCGACCTTCGGCGCGGTTTCTTCGTCCGCCTCGGCATCGGTGGCAGGTGCGGCCGCCACCACTTCCGGGATCGGGCTCGCGATCACCGGGCTCAGCGACTTCGCGGGTTCGATCAGTTTGCTGGCGGAGGCATCGGGCGGCGCCATGAAGGACTTTGCGCCGATCAGCGGGGTAGCCGGCGTCGCGGCTTCGGTTTTGGCTACCTCAGTCTTGATCGTCTCGGTCTTTGCAGCGTCGTACTTCGCAGCCTCCGATTTGGCAGCATCCGACCTGGCGGCTTCAGACTTCTCAGATTTGGCGGTTCCAGACTTGGCCAATTCGGACTTGGCCGTTTCGGATTTGGCGGCATCCTTGGCAACGGACGAAATCATCGCCGGCTCGGATGCGGCTGGATTGGTGGCGGGTTTCTCAGGCGTTGCTGCAGCCGTCTGCGTCGTCACCGGCGCCACATTGGGCGCGGGATTTTGCGCGGCTTGCGGCTCGGCGGCCGCCGGAGCCACGGCTGGGGCGGGCGAGGTCGCGGCGGAATGTTGCCGGGCGATCGAGCCGGTGACGGAATCCAGTCCCTGTTCCAAGGAGGTGACGCGGGTGTAGAGCCGGTCGCGATCGCTGTTGAGCGTATCGACGGCGGAGGCGAGCCGCCGCGCCTCGCGTTCAGTCTGATTGGCAATATTCTGGGTCTGCTGCGCCCGCTGACTCAGATCGGCCGCGGCCATCTGGTCGCGCCTCCATCCCGACTGCGTCTGGTTGGCCATCACCGCGACGACCACGGCAGCCACCGCGCCGACGCCCCACGAGCCGAGCCGCCACAGCGCGCGACGGTCGAGATCCTCCTCCTCGGCCAAAAAACCGCTCAGCACGCCGCCGGTATTGTCCGTCTCCAGGCCGTGAGCGCGATGGTTGGTTTTATGGTCGGGTTTCTTGGCCAAACGTCTTTGGCCCTCCCGAGGCCGGCCGAATCACAGTCCAAACATTAACAGGAAATCTGCCGTGAACTTGAATCCGGAACTATGCGGGATGGCGAATCGGGTTTCCACTCACAGCGAAAACACCTAAAGACGGCGCCGGCCCATTCGGCCCGAATTGACAAGGGACTTCGATGACTGCTCGATCCAGCCTGACGGTGGTGCTCGCGGCCGGCGAGGGGACGCGGATGCGATCCTCGCTGCCGAAGGTGCTGCATCCGGTCGCGGGCCAGTCGCTGCTGGCGCATGTGCTGGATGCCGCCCCGCATGGTGCCGGCGCCGCACTGGCGGTCGTGATCGGGCCCGACCACAAGGCGGTCGCCGACGAAGTTGCGCGGATCCGCCCTGATGCCGCGACGTTCATCCAGCGCGAGCGCCTCGGCACCGCGCATGCGGTGCTGGCCGCCCGCGACGCGCTGGTGCGCGGCGCCGACGACCTGCTGATTGCTTTCGGCGATACGCCCTTGATCTCGGCGGAAACCTTTGCGCGGATGCGCGCGCCGCTGGCGAAGGGTGCAACCCTCACGGTGCTCGGTTTTCGCGCCGCCGATCCGACCGGCTATGGCCGGCTGCTGATCGAGGGCGACCATTTGGTCGCGATCCGCGAACATGCCGATGCCAGCGCGGAGGAGCGCAAGGTCACGCTGTGCAATGCCGGCGTGATGGCGTTCGACGGCAACAAGGCGCTGGCGATCCTCGACAGGATCGGCAAGGCCAACAGCAAGGGCGAGTATTATCTGGTCGATGCGGTCGCCATCGTCAGGGACATGGGATTGGAGGCTGTCGTGATTGAAACCAGCGAGGATGAAGTGCGCGGAATCAACACCAAGGCGCAGCTCGCGGAAGCCGAGGCCGTGATGCAGGCGCGCTTGCGCAAGGCGGCGCTCGATGCCGGCGTGACGCTGATCGCGCCGGAGACGGTCTATCTCGCCGCCGACACCACCTTCGGCAGTGACGTCACCATCGAACCATTCGTGGTGATCGGCCCCGGCGTCAGCATCGCCGACGGCGCGGTGATCCATTCGTTTTCGCACATCGTGCAGAGCTCGATCGGCAAGAAAGCTCTGGTCGGCCCCTATGCGCGGCTGCGGCCCGGCACCTCGGTCGGCGAAGGCGCCAAAATCGGTAATTTCGTCGAGACCAAGGCCGCAACCCTGGAAGCGGGCTCCAAGGTCAACCATCTCTCCTACATCGGCGATGCAACGGTGGGCGCCAAATCCAACATCGGCGCCGGCGTCATCACCTGCAATTACGACGGCTTTTCCAAGCACAAGACCACGATCGGCACCGGCGCCTTCGTCGGCACCAATGTGTCGCTGGTGGCGCCGGTGAAAATCGGCAATGGCGCCTATATCGGCTCGGGCTCCGTCATCACCAAGGACGTGCCTGACGATGCGATGGCCGTCGAGCGCAGCCCGCAAAACAACCGCGAGGGTGGGGCGAAGCGCTACCGCGAGATGAAGACGCGCGGCAAGGCGAGGAAGGATAGCTGAGGGCGAAGGCGTGCCTGAGGTCGAACGACGTCGTCTCGTCTTCGTCGTCCCGGCGCACGCCGGGACCCATGCCGCGTGATCTTTCGGTGAAGCCTCGGTAGCAGAGACCTTTCGCAAAACTACTCCCTGGGGTTATGGGTCCCGGCCTGCGCCGGGACGACGAGGATATGCTTTGCATTCTCGCGGCGCATTGCGCCCGAGGTCTGCTGGAAACTTCCCGCCCTCTTCGATCAGAGGGCGCAGGGAATGCCGGATGCGCGCTGCACCCGCGATCTCGTGAGCAATGTGCACAGAAAAGTGCGCCCACGAGCATACAGGGCAGCGGAGAACATCCGACATTCCCTGCGCAATGGCTT
>JBOHIT010000488.1:0-4413 GCA_050726155.1 Bradyrhizobium sp. | reverse complement strand
AAGCTGGCTAGACCGCCTGCGACCAAAACGAAAAAATGCCCGGCAGCCAGAAGGCCACCGGGCGATTAGAAAACCTGAAAGACACCGAACGACGGCGGCATTATCGAATGGATTTGCGCCAATACAGCGTGTTCGGCCAAGCCCAAGGGACCTGCGGCTGGTAAAGCTGATAGCCAGCGCGAATGAAATTATTCGCCGACGACATATTGTCGGTGGTGTCGGATACCACTGAGCACCAGCCATTTAGTCGTGCACGCGCCTCCAACGCGCGCATTAGGCGCAACTGAAGCCCCGCTCCCCAATGCTTTCTCAATACGCCAACCCGACAAAAGTAACCCGCGGTGCGGGTGTGGGTTGAGGAAATGATCCCTGCAAAGGCAACTGGCTCCGCCACACAGTGAGCGAGCCACCAATGGCCGTAATCAAATTTAGGGACGGGCGCACCATCGAAGAATGTCAGGCGGTGAAGCTCCGAGAGTGTATCCGCAACGTCGTCGTCGCTCCCATCGACCTCGCGAATCCGATACATTGACGACATCCATGCGCGACAACTTGAATTGCGGACCAATAACGTTCCATGCACGATCGGCAGAGCAAGCGTTGCCCTTCTGACGGATCTCGAGAGGTGCGCTACCAACAGCGCAGCTAAGCGAGTGTCCCGTTCATTTGCCGAGCGTCGCCTTGATGCCCAGCCAGACCGCGCCGACAAATCCCGTGACGATCACCGTAATGACTGCCTTAAAGGTGTAGCTCTGAAGGCCACGAAAGATGATGATACCGTCTCCGGGCGTCTCGATCTTGTCGCTGTAGAACTTGAATCCGCTGCCAACGCCGAGCGCGGCAATCTTGCTCTCGATCAACCGCTTGCTCGACTGCGCCAATGTTCGTTGCGCCTCGCGAATGCAGACCGCAAGCGTGCCGCGTTCGGCCTGACAGGTCTCGACCAGGAGTTCGCCAAAGAAATGCGATTTTCCCGAGCCGCGGCCACCGTACGCTGCTTTGTACCTGGCGGGCAGCAGCAACGGCTCAAATATCCGGGCTGTCGGAATTTTCAGAGTGGACGATTTTTGGATGGACAATGACACGCTCAATTCGATGGATCAGTTGAAGCACGCCGTCATCGGCGCTGCCTACAGGCTGTGTAGCCTTGCCCCAGCCGCGATCGAGAATGGCGTTGGCTGCCGAAACGCGTGCCGCGGGCGTCGCATCCTCACTTCGCATGACTTTAACGAGAACGGTGATCGCAGTTCGGGTATGGCTCCGCGCCAGCGAGCGGATTGACGTGAGTGCTCTTGGCATTACGCTTCGCCCCCTTCCGGATCGACATACTCGCTCGGCGCCGTATCGACACGATCCCCGGCGAAATCGTGCACGACGGAACGGAATGCGATGGTCGGAAAATCTGTCTGTTCGTGATCGTTCCTGGGCCGCGGGATAAACTGGATGACGTCTGCACTCACTGGGGTTCCTCCCATATCGCGATTGCAATCAGGCCGATCAGCGCGAGCGATATCAGGTACGCGGTCATCGGCTTCTCTCTTGAAAAAAAGCGCGGCATGATCGCTGGGGTGCAATCATTTCAGGCGCGAACCGTATCCCTGCTACAGGGGCCGCTTGCGGCTGTGGCCTTGGCCACGCCGCGCGCCGGCACGTTCGCGCGCGCCGGCTAATGATGATCTCAGGGTTCGGACGGCGGCGCGCCCGCGACGCCCCAGGCGACGGGCGTTGGGAGATGAGGCGTCGTGACGAGCGGCCGCCGTCCGATTCGAAAATCTCAACAAAAAAGCCCGCGGCGGATTTCTCCGCCCGGGCTCTGCATGATTTTCGCGATGATGATAATGTGCCGGTGGTTTGCCCGACGTGTCAAATGCTTTTTTGAGTCGTCAATAGATTGCGGAAAATCACCCGGCGCTGCTGCGACAAGCCTCACCAGACAAAAAGGCGCGAGCCGATTGAGTTTTGGTCTTCGCGATTATCGCTGCTGGGCGGCGAGCAAAAGCGCGAGCAACCCGCCGGGTGGCGGCACTGGCCGGTCCGGATTATCGGGATCGATGCCCGCAAGCGCTGCGATCCGTCCCGCAAGGCCGCCCATCAGGCTTGGACTGCCTGAGGGAGCGAGCGATGCTCCCGGCGCGTCCGGGTCGACCATGGAAGCTTGCGGTTTGTTGGCGCTCAGCTCAGCCGCGGCCCCGCCGGTGGGGTCCCTGAAGGAATTCACTTGATCGGGAAGGACGAACTGCGCGGCCGGCGCGCCGGTGTCGAATACGGATGCCGGCAGCACGTTGCCATCGCTCCGGCCCAGATATCGCATCGGCTTGGTGCTGTCGGAGATTCCTAGAAACCCGCTGATGTTCGGGGGCGGTGCTTTCTGCGTCTGAGAAGCGCCCCAGTTTTCAACGCTGTTGCCGCCATCGCTCCCGGCGACGCGCCTGCTCAAGATGCGGGCGTTGGCGCCACCGTCGTTCTTGAGCGTCAAAACGTCAGCAGCGGGCCAACTGTTTTCACGGGCGACAACGGTTTGGATGCCTCCGTCGGGGGCGGGCACCGCTGCGTACGCTCTCGCAGTCAGGTTACCGACGGCCTCGCCCGTCTCCCAGCTTGAGGACGAGAATGTTTCGTTCGAGACATATTTGTCCGCGTTTCGAATGCACTGTTGCCTGGTTGCGTTGATCGAAGCGTCGACGTCCTGCGCAATTTTGGCACGGCCTGGATTTTCGATTCCAAATCTTGTCAGGGCTTTCGCAAACGCGTCCTGCATCGCCCTGCTGAGTACGTCCCGATCAATCGTACAGGCCTCTCTTGTGTTGAAATAATCGAAATGCGCATCCGCATATCGAGGATGCATGTAGTATTCGCTTTTGGGATCAAAGTAAGGACCTCTAGGGTCTCGAAATACATCGACAGTGCCCGTCACCGTGTTTCCCTTGTCGTCAGTAACCTCAAACGGCTCACCAGCCATGATGGATTTCCTTCATTCAGAGTGCACGCCGCGAAACTATCGTATGTAGCCGCTGACGGTCTTTTATCCGCCCGTTTCGCACTTCGGCGGAAGGACGACGTACAAGCCCTTCGATCCTTCCGGGCTGCCGCGCACCGCGGCGGCGAAGACCGGATCGCGGGTCAGTTCTCGTACCTGTCGGCAAAAATCCGGGTAGTTAGCGCCATCCGACTTGCCGACGCCAAAACCCAACCAACCGTCGCCAAACCAATTGGATCTGTAACAATTCACAAAGGAGATCGCATGACCGGGAGTGGCAATGCCAGGGCGCGCCGGCCGGTTGACGGTGCAGCGGAGGCGATCCGCTATCTCCTGATCGACCGGGTTCTGATCATTGGCATCAATGCTCAGCATGATGAGCGCGGGGATCTCGGGCTTTTCATTTTCGAAAAACAGCACGCCGGCGGGAACGCGCGGCGATTTCAAGGAAGGGACCGGCACCAGGAGCATCGGGTCGGGCACCGGCAGATCGAGAGAATCAAGCAGCGCGCGTTCCCCGGCAAAGCTAATCAGCTTCTGATCGCGAATGCGGCGCAGCCAGACATCGAACTCCTCAAATGAAGCATTGGACAAGTCCTCCTTGCCGACCGAATGGATTTGGTGCAGCGGAGAGTATTTCTGGTAAATCGCCAGAAGAGCCACCGGTTCCACGTACGTTTGCGCGGAGTACCCCATTCTTGCCCAATAAGCGTTGTCCTTTTTCGTCGTGCCGAAATCGAACTCGCCGATCGGTTGCCGCAACAGAAAGTCGATCGCGCCGCGAAGACATGCGAGACGGCGGGCCGGATTCGGGTGACCTGCCCCGACCGCAAAATCCCCGAATCCATCGAGGAATCGAACCTTCAATTCGCATGGACTGACATTGGGGAGTTGGCTGGCGTTATCCTTCAACAGAACGGCGAGAACTTCCTGATGCAGGTGCTGTTCGCGGAACGACACTCCCTTGGGCATGTCGACGTGATAGGTCAACCAGCTTTGTTCGCTTGCCGGCGACGATCGTCCGGCAGCGATCATAGTAGTACTGCCAGGCGGCTGCTGAGGCAGATCAACTGGCAGCGCGACTGAAGTCGCGATCGAGAAAGCAAGCGCGACAAACGACACAATCGTGCGCAATGCTCTCGTTTGGCACGTGCGGTGGCATCTCACGGGGTGTATCCTGGGTCGATCGCCACGTTGCGCGCAGCCCCAACAGCATAGATCTATCTGACGAGATTTCAATTTCTTCGGCCGCGCCGCTGCTAAACCCGTTCGGCAGCCCGCATTGGCCGGAACGAAAGGCCTTTGCCGCGTTACGATCGAATTTTTGCTCCGGCATCCCCTGCAGGGTGCAATGCTTCCCATTGGAATCAATATAATTCAGCACGACATGATGCCCGAGGACAGAACCCTGATAGGGCACAGCGCTGGCGTTGGTG
>JBOHIT010000487.1:0-5018 GCA_050726155.1 Bradyrhizobium sp. | reverse complement strand
CTCCGACACTGGACTCATTACACGAGATGCCGCCCACCAGCCCACCAAGAGAGACAACGCCGTGAATAAGATCACCGACAGGTAGATAGCGCGGTTGAACTGCTGCTCGCCCCTTATCGACTCGCTTGTATCGTAGGCAAGAAAGAACCATGCCGTAGACGTTTTCCGCACAGCGAGCTTGTAAGCGAATGGCTTACCCTGTTCGTCGGTACCCACCAGCCCATGGATACCATCCCGCAACTCGTACCACTCTTGCCTGTTCTTGCGTACGGACTCGAATTTGTCGGGCGTGTAAACGAAAGCACGTATCTGATCGACGGCGAATTGCGGATTCTCGGGATCGCGCTGAAACTGCCGCGCGAATTGATCGATATTGCGGTTCATCAAATCCTCCACCAACTGCCCCTCCACACGCGTGCGGGTCCAGTTGGTGGCGAATGCGAACAGCGCCGTCAGCCCGAATCCGAGCAGGACGAACGACAGAATGATGCGGCTGCGCAGCCGACGCCGGAAGCGCGCCGGCCGCCGGCCTTGAGACCTCGACTCCGATTCAGGCATCCGGCGCAGCTATCCGGTAACCAATGCCATGTCGGGTCTGGATGAAAGGCGTATCGAACGGCTTGTCGACCACGGCGCGCAGGCCGTGGATATGCACGCGCAGCGAGTCCGAGTCGGGCAGTTCCTCGCCCCACACGCGGGTTTCCAATTCCTGCCGGGTGACCACCGCAGGCGAAGCTTCCATCAACGCCTGCAGGATCTTCAGTGCGGTCGGATTGAGCTGCAGCAACTTGCCCTGGCGACGCACTTCCAGCGTGTCCAGGTTGTACTCCAGCTCGCCCACTTCCAGCACCCGCGTCTGCACGCCCTTGCCGCGACGCGACAGCGCATTCAAGCGCACCTCGACTTCCTGCAACGCGAACGGCTTGATCAGATAGTCGTCGGCGCCGGAATCGAAACCGGCCAGCTTGTTGTCCAGCGTGTCGCGCGCGGTGAGCATCAGGATCGGCGTCTGCTTGCGCGCTTCGTTGCGCAGCTTGCGGCAGACTTCCAGGCCGTCCATGCCTGGAAGATTGAGGTCCAGCACGATCGCATCGAAGTCATGCACGACCGCCAAGTGCAGGCCGGTCACGCCGTCGGCCGCGAAATCCACGGTGTGGCCGCGGTCCTCGAGGTAATCCCCGAGGTTCGCGGCGATGTCGCTGTTGTCTTCGATGACCAGAATTCGCATCACTCAATCGCCTTTCAGTGCTGGCGTAGCGCTCTGTACCTTGCGCAGGGTGTCTTCCGAGTTTTCCCTGGCGCGGCGGCGCTCGGCTACGGTCAGACATAACGTGGTCTTACGATGGCTGCCGATCTTTTCCACCCGCTCGCACACCAGACGGCTGTCTTCGCTGGCCTTGGTCAATATCGTGTTCACCAATTCCTGGTCGTTGAAAACCTTCGCCTGCTGAGCGGGCCCCAGTGACGCGACGTCTCCCGACTGCTCGATCGCCAAAGATATCCTAACCAACGCTTCGCGCACCGTGGAACGATCGCCGGCACTGAGCTCGCTATAGGTCTTACCATCCGCCATCCTCTTCTCAATAGCGTAGCGCTGTTCGGTGAACGACCCTGTGACATTCAGCGTACCGGCCGAAGCGTCGGTCTTGCTGCTGGACGCCATCATTGCGCTGGCCGGAGAAGCTGCGGCAACCATGAAAAGGCCGCTTAGTATCACTTTGTACATTGCATACCTCGTTGATTAGGTCCGATTCAATAAAGGCTTGGCGGTTGCATTGCGTCTTAGGTCCAAGCGCCCTTGGGGATTCTTGCATAGATGGTCATTGCTCTGGGCGCGAGCGAGCCCAAAACAAAAATGGCCCGGGCTACGAACCGCAGCCCGGGCCTAAAAATAACCCGATTACCGTAATCCTGTTTTCCGAGGCCACTGACGATAGCTTGAGAGCACAGACTTGCGGTCGGCAGACGCTACGCCGATGGCGATTAAACCGCCGTTAAAAGAAAACGTTAATTTCACATGAAAGTCGAGATATTTCCAATAAATAATTGATTTTTATCGAATATCTCACTAAGAGATTATGTGGTCGAGGATGGCGCCCGCTACATCCACACTGCACACCTGCTCGATCCCCTCCAGCCCGGGGGTGGAGTTGACCTCCAGCACCAGCGGCCCTCGCTGGGCTCGGATCAGGTCCACACCGGCCACACTAAGTCCGAGGCTGCGCGCCGCCCTGACTGCGACGTCCTTTTCATTCTCGCTGGCGTCCACCGGCTCCGCAGTGCCGCCGCGATGCAGGTTCGACCGGAAATCCCCTTCCGGCGCCTGCCGCCGCATCGAAGCCACTACCCGGTCGCCCACCACGAAACACCGCAGATCGGCCCCGTGGGCTTCTTCAATGAATTCCTGGACCACGAAATTGGCATAGAGCCCACGCAGCGCCTCGATCACGCTGCGGGACGCCGAAGGTTTCTCGGTCAGCATCACCCCCGCCCCCTGGGTGCCCTCGTTGAGTTTGATCACATGCGGCGGCGGTCCCAGCATGGACAACAGATCCACGGTGTCGTCCGGGTTGTCGCCGAATACCGTGATCGGCATACCGATGCCTTGGGCGGCCAGCAACTGGTGGGCGCGCAACTTGTCGCGCGCGCGCAGGATCGCATCGGAGGGATTGGGCGTGTAACTGCCCATCAACTCGAGCTGGCGCAGCACCGCGGTGCCGTAGCGCGTGATGGATGCGCCGATGCGCGGAATCACCGCGTCGTAGCCGGCGATCGGCTTGCCCTTGTAGTGCATGCTGAAGCCATCGCTGGCGATGCGCATGTAACAGCGAAGCGGGTCGAGCACGCGCACGGTGTGGCCGCGCGTGCGCGCCGCTTCCACCAGGCGTCTTGTGGAATAAAGCTTGCTGTTGCGCGAGAGGATGGCGAGTTTCATCCCTGGCCTGCGTGACGATAGGGACCACAGCATGCCACGCCGGCCGCACCTGTGTATGACGGTGGAACCGGCGGTTTATCGCGTCGACATGCGCAGTCGCGGAAGAATGCGCGGCCCTCGGCCGGACAGTGCGCGCCGAGCCGAAAGCGGCCGATCCGGACATCGCCCATACCCGGGCGCGGGCCAGACGCGATACGGTCGGCGCGTCGTTCTTTCGGCTGGCTATTGCACTGTGCAGGTCAGAGTCACCGTGATCGGACTGTTGGCCGGCAAAGCGGGAATCGCCGCACCGGCTGCCGATTGCAATGCCGTCACCCGCGCGGCGGGGACAGGTCGCCGTCCCCGTAGTCACTGCACACGGAGCGGCGATGCAGCTCGGGCGGCCGATGCGGAGTCACGCAACCGGGTGCCATCGGCCGCGTCGGGGGCCAGCGTTTGCTGCGACGATGCGGCAGTAAGCTGAGTTGGCCCGAACGGCCAACTCATGCTTGCTGCAGCAAATGCGTCATGGCGCCACGTTGCACGACAACGTGAAGGCCACACTTCCGTTCGCAGGCAAGGTCGGGACGCTGGTTCCGGAGCCGGACTGCATCGCGGTGGCCAGTGCGGTCCCTGTCGCTGCAGGACACGCTGCGCCATTGGTTTCCGAGCCGCAAGTCGCGGTGGTGCAGGTCAGCCCTGTGAGCGGAGTATCCCGCACGACGGCGCCGTCCGCCGCGCCCGGCCCCAGATTCGTGACGACGATGGTGTAGTCGACATTCGATCCGGCGGGCACCGTATCGTTGCTGCCGTCTGCGCTGCCGTTCGCCGGGGTGTTGGTCTTGGTGATCTGCAGGTTTGCGATGGCGCCATTGGTGAAGGTGCAGGTGATGTTGGCGTCCGCCGCCATCGCTGCGGCATCGAGAAAAACGGTACGCGCAGCCAGATCCGGCGTGGCCGTGCCGCCCGCGCCAAGCCCCGTGCACGCGATGCCCGTCAAGCCGAAGCCGGTGGTCGCGCCTTCGGTGAGGGTGACAGGCGTGCCTGCCGCCGACAGCGACTGTGCTGCGCCGCTGACTGCCGTATTCGGCGTCGTCGTGGTCAGGCTCTGTGCGGAAAAGCCGTTATCGCCGCTGAAGGAGAAGGTGCCCACGCCGCCCGTGCTGATCTTGGCGATGGTCACGGTCGGCACCAATTGCGGCAGCGCCAAACGATAATCTTCGGCCTCGCCATTAACCGCTACGCCAGCGGGATTGGCCACGCTTGCCGCATCCGGCGACAGGCGCAGGCGCATGTAGCTGGTCGCCTGCATCGCATAATCGGCCGGAATAGTCCAAGTAAGCGAAACCGTTCCGCTGCCGCTCGCGCAACTGGCGGTCGCCGAGCGATCGTCGGCGTCGAAGCTGCCATTGCCGTCGAAGTCGATCCAGCCCGCTACGAAGGCCGGCCCGGTGCAGGCGATATTCGAGATCGTATAGCTCGCGCCAAGCGGACCGCTCGGCGGTGGCACGGCGGCATAACCGCCGCCCAATGGACCCGAGGTCTTGGGCAAGGCATCGACGTCGGAGCCGCCGATCGCGCCGGCGGCGTCGGGATCCGGCTCGATCGTCGCGCCCAGGCGCGCGCCCGGCACTACCACTGCCAGATTGGTCCGGTCGTTGTAATCCCCGCCGGTGACCGCGACACCGCCGCTCCAATTGGTGTTGAGCACGTGCGCGGCGGCGCTGCCGTATGAGGCGGGAATGGCTTCGGAAAATTCCAGATCGATCACCGCGCCCACGGCCACCGCGGAAACGCCGCCGCCACGAGCGATGACCCTGGCCGACAAGGCGCCGTCGATAAAGCCGACCAGCGCCGGACCCGCGCGCAGCGACGGCGTGGCATTGCCTTCACAACTGACTCCTGGCGACGTTGGGCCAGCGAAACGGATTTCCTGCGGACTTCCGCTTACGGTGACCGTAGAGCGGATGTTGGTATTGGCACCGCGGCATTGGGCGATCTCGTCGATCACCCGCAGCGTGCCGCCATTGGTCAGACGCGCCGCGACATACTCACTGCCGCCGCTGGCTTCAGCGTCCGCGAACACCAGGCCGCTGAGCCCGAA
>JBOHIT010000486.1:0-9412 GCA_050726155.1 Bradyrhizobium sp. | reverse complement strand
GTTCGGACCGGCCTGGCAGGCTTCCGTCAGCGAGCAGGTGCCGGCGGAAACGCTGCCGCAGGCGGTCGCGCTCAACGGCATCAGCTACAACATCGCACGAAGCTTTGGGCCGGCGGTTGGCGGCATTGTCGTCGCGACCGCGGGCGCGGTCGCAGCCTTTGCCCTCAACGCGGTGCTCTATCTGCCGCTGATGATCGTGCTGTTCCTGTGGAACCGGACCCATGAGCCGTCGCGGTTGCCGCGCGAACGGCTCAACCGCGCCATCGTCTCCGGCGTCCGCTATATCGCCAACTCACCATCGATCCGGATCGTGCTGATCCGGACCCTGGTGACCGGCCTGATCGGCGGCTCGGTATCGGCCCTGATGCCGCTGGTCGCGCGCGATCTGCTGCATGGAGGCGCGCAAACCTACGGCATCATGCTGGGCGCCTTCGGCATGGGTGCGGTGATCGGCGCACTCAACATCACGCAAGTACGCAAGCGCCTGAGCGGCGAAGCGGCGGTGCGCGCCTGCGCGATCTCGATGGCGGGTGCGATCGCATCGGTGGCGCTCAGCACCAACGCGGTGCTGACGGCAATCGCGCTGGTGCTCGCCGGCGGGGTCTGGATGCTGGCGGTCGCGTTGTTCAACATCGGCGTGCAGCTCTCGGCGCCGCGCTGGGTCGCGGGCCGTTCGCTGGCGGCGTTCCAGGCCGCGATCGCCGGCGGCATCGCGGTCGGAAGCTGGGGCTGGGGCCACCTCACCGACTACGCCGGGGTCGAAATTGCCTTGCTGGTTTCCGCAGGCCTGATGCTGCTGTCGCCGATCCTCGGCATCTGGCTGCGGATGCCGCCGGTCGGCGCGCGCAACGAGGCCGCCACCGAAGTGCTGGCCGATCCCGAAGTCCGGCTGTCGCTGACCGGGCGCAGCGGGCCGCTGGTGGTGGAGATCGAATATCGCGTGGCGCAGGATAACGCGCGCCTGTTCCACAACGTGATGCAGGAAGTGCAGCTCAGCCGCCAGCGCAACGGCGCCTATGGCTGGTCGATCGCGCGCGACATCGCGGATCCCGAATTGTGGACCGAACGCTATCACTGCCCGACCTGGCTGGATTATCTGCGCCAGCGCAACCGCGCGACGCAATCCGAACGCGCGCTGCACCAGCGTGCGATCGACTTCCACCTCGGACCCGAACCGATCCGCGTCCGCCGCATGCTGGAGCGGCCGTTCGGTTCCGTCCGCTGGAAGGAAGATACGCCCGATCGCGCGGCCAACGAGATGTTGCCGGTCGCGACCGCGGCGGGCAGCAGCACGTAAATCTAGTCACGTCATTCCGGGGCATTGCGGAGCGATGAACCCGGAATGGCAGAGGTAATTACCGACCGTGACTGGCCAGCACCTGCTGACAGGCCTTGCTGATGCGGGCGCGGTTCTGCTGCAGGCACGCCAGCACGATCTGGTCGCCGTCATTCATCTGGGCGCGGCAAAACCGCGACACGTCGCGGGCGCAGGCGTCATGGCCCTGCTGCTGCTGCGCCGCAGCCGCCGACGCCATCAAAACCAACGGAATAACGAAAAGTAATCTGGTCATCATATTTGCCTTCACGCAGCAATGAACGCGGGTCCAAGCCTTCTGTCGTCGAGCCTTCTGTCGTCGAGCCTTCTGTCGTCAAGCCTTCTATCGCGTTTTGAGGCGAAAGCCAGCCCGGACCCGATCCCGGAAGAAACGGTTTCGCTCGGGAAATCGGCCGCCCGAAAACGAAAAAACGCCTGCGTCGCATCGACGCAAGCGTTTCTTGGAGAGCCGAAAAGCCGTTCAGATTACTGCGCGGCGACCTTGGACTTCTGCGCGGCGAAATCGCGGTCCATCACGGTGCGGCAACCGCTGGAGAGGCTGGCGCGATTCTTGACCATGCAGGCGGTGATCTTCGGAATGTTCGGGATTTCGGAGCTGCAGAGGCGGAAGGCATCGCCCGTGCACATCGACTGGGCCTCGGCGCTGAAGGCGTGGCTCGAGGTCGAAGAAATGGCGGAAAGCGAGGCGGCAACGGCCAGCACGACACTGACGTTGCGAACGGTGCGCATGAAGAAAGTGGTCATTTTCGGCTCCCATTGGCGCCGCGCTTGCGGGGCCCGTTGTTGATGCACCGACCATGCACCGCCTCCGCCGTCCCCGCTGTGATGTTCATCACACAGAGATAAAGCCCTAATTTTCTTGCCTAACCGCGCCGTGTTGGGGAGGCGTTAAGACCTTATTCGCATTAATGCCCCGTTGCGTGTGTGTGCCCTGCGTTTAGTGGAAAGTGTAGCGATGCGTAATGCGTTAGGCCTGATGCTGGCCAGTGTTGTTTCGGCGGTCGTGATCGCCGGTGTTTGGTTCTGGACCTCTTCGCCGCGTGCCGATGCGGCACCTCAAACGGTCGCCGCCCGCAAGGCCGAGCCATTGCCGGCTCCCGCGGCGAAACCAAAAGATGATGTCGAGGTAACGGCTTCGCTTTCGAAGCCGCCCGCGCCGGCAGCACCTCCGGTACCCGTTGCCGCAAAACCGGTTTGCGCCAATCCCGATGCGCTCGGCGTCAGCCGCACCGTCATCATCGACACCACGGGCGGACCGGGTTTCGGTTTCCTGCAATACAAGCAATTCGATTTCCTGGCCGAGAAAGAGGTCGTGCTGACCTTCGACGACGGTCCGTGGCCGACCACGCCTGCGGTGCTGAAGGCGCTTGCCGACGAATGCACCAAGGCGGTGTTCTTCCCGGTCGGCAAGCACACGACTTATCACCCGGAAATCCTCCGCCAGGTTTTCGTCGCCGGCCACACCGTGGGCTCGCACACCTGGTCGCACGCGCATCTCGACGGCAAGAAGATGACGGAGCCGCAGGTCAAGGAAGAGATCGAGAAGGGCTTTAGCGCCGTGAAGATGGCGATCGGCGCTGCTCCCGCGCCGTTCTTCCGCTTCCCTGGGCTCGGACACACCCAAGGCGCGCTGGCCTATCTCGGCACGCGAAACATCGCGATGTTCTCGGTCGACGTCGATTCGAACGACTTCAAATCGAGCGGTCCCGACCAGGTCATCCAGAACGTCATGACCAAGCTCGACAAGCAGGGCAAGGGCGTCATCCTGATGCACGATCTGCAAAAGCACACCGCGACGGCGCTGCCGACGCTGCTGCGCCGCCTCAAGGCCGGCGGCTACAAGGTCGTGCTGATGAAAGCCAAGGTACAGCTCGAGACCGTGGCGGAATATGATGGGATGCTGGTCAAGGATCTCAAGGTTCCGGCCGTCGCTAGCCGCCCGATCAGCAGCGTGGTGCAGACGGCTCAGGACTAGGACCGCGCCGCTGTCGACGCGATCATCGCACAACAATAGCGCGCCCCCGGATTGATCCAGGGGCGCGTTTTCTTTTTCAGGAATTACCAGTAGATGCCGTGCCGGTGCAGCGTGTTGATGATGCGGCGCTCGGTCCAGTAGCGCTGCTTGCGCGGCCTGTCGTACTGCGGACCGTCATCGTACGACCGACGCGAGTCCGAGTATCGCGGTTCATCCTTGTATCGGGGTTCATCCCGATAGCGCGGTTCGTCCTTGTACTTCGCTTCGTCCTTGTAGTTCGGCTCGTCGCGATATCGCGGCTCTTCCTTGTATCGGTTGGGCCTGGTTTCGACGATCGCCGGCCGCTCGACATATTTCGGAGCTTCGGCCTTCGGGGCCTCTGCGGCCCGCGGGGCTTCGGGCTTCGGCTCGACAATCTCGGCCGTTTGCGGCGCGACGGTTTTGGCCGGCGCGGGGGTCGTCTGCGCGTCACTGCCAGCCAGCGAGAGGCTGCGGTTATCGCCGGCCTGCGCGGTCGCGGACGCCAGAACGAACCCGGCTATCAGAATGAATTTGCGCATGTGATGTCTCCCTCTTTGGTGGCCGGGAAACTAGGCCAAGACCGCGGATCGTTATGTGCGATGGGTCACACTGCCAGTTGCAGTGCACCGGTGTTCGCTGCGATTGCGCCTGAGAGCATTTCCAGGGGGTCCGAGGCGGCGCCAGTCATTTGAAATTGTCGTTCGCTTGCTATCGCCACCTCCGGCGCGCGCCCACCGCGACTTTATCTTTGTGGCCGCGGAGTTTAAGCTTTGAGGTCTGGCCTGGGGCACTTGCGTATGCGCATCTTTCGGCGAGCGGTCGCCACTGCGTTCATGTCTTTCTGCGTTACTTCAGTCGCCTTCGCTGCGAGCGAGGTCGAACCCGAGATCGACATGTTCGCGTCAATGGCCGGCAAATGCAGCACACTAAAGATCGCTGAACGCGACTTCGCATGCACCGCGATAGCTTTTTCGCACAGCCCCGGCGGGCGATCCGGATTCACGGTCCCCCTGAATGATCCGGACGATGCCGGTCACATCGTCACGTTTTCGGGCGAGAAAAGTAAGCGGGAACAAGACAATCAGTATGAGCTATCGATTGACCGGATGCTGCTGAAGTCCAAGGACGGGCCCAAGGTCGATGGGCTGCTGCTGCCGACCGTGGAGCCCTCGACTGGTGTCTGCAAGCAGATTGGAAGTTTTGCGCAACAACGGGTGTCGAGCGTCGCTTGCACCGCCATCGCCCAAAACGGGAAGAAGTATGAATTCCAGTTTGAATCGGATGGCTCGCCCATCAAGGTGAGGACGATAAGGGTAGTCGATCAAGCCGCCGAAGAGCAGCGCACCAAGGTGCTCGCGGCACATATCGAGCAGCTCAAATGCCGGCAGATGGCTGTTGTTCAAGGTATTCTGCCCCGCGATCGCACCGCCTTCATTCTCAAATGCATGGAAGAATAATCATGGATCAGGCAAGCGCGATTGGACAATTTGCGCACCGGTGGGGGTAAGGCGATGCGATTGCCGTCAGCTCGTTGGGCCTTGCTCGGATTGGCGGTGATCATCGCGGCTGGTTACGCTCTGAATCGCGGCGTTTTGGTCGGATCCAGAATAGAAGCCGCCCGGCTAAGCGACGACTATCCGGTGCCCTTTTTCAAGAAGCACTGCAGCTACCTGTTCTTCAACGGTGTCCAGGAGGTCTGGACCAACGCTGAATCCACGCGGGCGGAGGCGGAACAAAGCTCTTGTGGGCCGTTGAAAAACGAGCCCGTCATTCACCGGCGGCGTAAGCCCTCACCTTCCTGATAGGAATGGTGGGCGGCGGCAGCCTGTATTGCACGACGAGAAGAGACTGGTGCCGCAAACGGGATTAGAACCAGTGGCGCGCAACACTACCGCGGCAGTTCACCGTCGCCGGCCAATTCCAGGGGTTCTCGAGCGGCTTCAAAGCGCGGAATGAGGCTGGCGGGAAGTGCAACCAACTTTGGTGCACGGTTGATTGACGATCCAAAGACCGTAGCTGCCGTGATGTGCTTTGCGAGCTGCGTATAGTCGGACCAGATCAAATAGAACATCAGTGGCGGCTGCTCTCCATTCGCCAACAACTGACTGGAGCGTTCGCCGGCTCCCTCGGTTAGCCACCATTGGTGTGCAAGCGTGACAATCCTTCTGAAATTACGAATAGTGCCGGACTGCTTGCTGAGATCGACGCCGGACAATTTGGCGCAATGTGTCAGCCAATTGAGGCCAGCCAAAACGGCAATCGCAAAATCGGTCGTCGCAGTTCCGGTGAAATCGATCACGGTGTCGTCGTGAGGGCGCTGAAACAAGTAGGCGTTCATCATTTCGATCTGGCGGTCCGCACAGATCAGCAGTTCGAAATCCGGGCTTGGCACCATCGTCAGATATCGCATCGCTTCCAGTCGGGTGTGATCCCAAACCGAGCAGACATCGCCATCGGTATCCGAGAGTGCCCGCTTGCAGGCCGGATAGATCAGTTTGCCGTTATCGACATCGTCGAGGTATTGGGGAACGCGGCTGCGTAGTTCTTCAAGGATGCCGTGCGGTCCGCTGACGCGCCCTTTGTCGGCGGGTTCCTTCGTTAATGGCTTTGTCGACTTCCACCAGTCAAACACGAGCCCTTGCCCTCCGGCTAGGCGAGGAAATCAGGAGCAAAGCCAGATAATAGCTACCGCCATTGGCAAGCCCAAGACCAGGGCAACGGCAATTGTCGATGTGAATGCGGAAAGCAAACTTACCCCCAGATGCACCTTGCCCGGTTCAGACATGCCTCCACTCCACGGTTTGGAAGGGCACGAGCCGGTCACCGGGACAGCGGAGACGGCTACGCGCCGCACACTCGTTTGCAGAAGGGACGGACCAATGGTGCTCCGGCATGGTTAATGCCGTATTAACGGCGCAGGATAGGTAGGAGAATGTCGCCCCTTGGCGATTGTTCCAAGGAAAGGCGTGGTGCCGCAAACAGGACTCGAACCTGTGACCCCGTCATTACGAATGACGTGCTCTACCAACTGAGCTATTGCGGCGGACCAGACGCAGCGTTCGGCAAATGCTCCGAAAACGCGTGCCACCTGATATCGGGCAGCGCCCGCCTTGGCAAGAAAAACGCTTATCCCCGAAGCTACTCTCCGCCCCAGCGCGATAAAAATCCCCGCCAGCCGCCGGCCTGGGCCTTGGGCGGGCCGATTTGCTGGGCGAATTCGTCCGGCGTGCCGTCATCGTCGATTCCGGGGTCGTCCGGCGCCCGGACGATGGGAATCACGGCCGGAATCGGTGTTGGAACCGCCTTTGGAATGTCCTGGCGGGCGCGAAACAGGGGCGCGGCAACGACGGGGGCGGGTTGGGCCGGCGGTGGTGCCGGCACGGGCTCCACGGCGGGGGCCGGTTCCGGTTCGACGGCGGCCGGCGGCGCGTTATCCTGGGCGGCAAGAGGTGCGGCCGCGGCAGGTTCGGTCGATTCGGCTTCAACCGGGGCTGGAACCGGCGCCGGGGCCGGCGGCTCCAGCACCACGGCACGGCGTGGCGTCGCCAGCATCGCCTCTTCGAACGGCGACGATTCGATCGCCGCACCCTTGTCGGACGGCAGGGCGGCGACCGGCGTCTGCCACTGGAAGGCGTCGAGCCGGCCGGTAACCGGGGAGACCGGCCGCCAGCGGTCGCTGACATAGCCGTCCGCGGTCCAGGCTGGATCGTGCAGCGCGCGCACCGCGCGCAGGGTCCATGCCCGCGCCCGGCCGCTGTCGCCATGTTCGGTGCGCTCGATCTCCGCCATCAGCAGCGCGACCCGCTGCGTCGGTGCAGCGATGAACGGCGCCAGCGCCTCGCGCGCCTTGGTAAATTCCGAGGCGTCGATCGCCGCGCGCGCAATCGCGAGCGCGCCCTCGATATGACCGGGCGCCTTTGCCGCCAGCGTCTCGACCCGCACCAGCCGCTGGCGCGCGGAATCGCCGAGCTTCACATGCGCATAGGCGTCCGCGAGATCCGGATGCGGCTGCGCCAGCCACGCCGTCTCGACGATGCGCATCGAACGGCGCACCTGGTGCGCCTCGCTTTCGAATTTGCTGGCGAGCACCGCTGCCGGCACCAGCGTCGGCGCCAGCTTGATGGCTTCCATCGCGCTCTCGCGCGCCAGATCGCGATCGACCTTCTCCAGTTCCAGCGCGCGCGCCGTCAGCAGCACGCCGCGTTGACGGCGATAGGTCGCCTTGTCGATCAGCCCCGATGATTGATTGTTGTCGAGAATGCTGAGCGCACCGGTCCAGTCGCCCTTGGCGCAACAGAAGCCGAGCACGGCATGCGACGCCCATGACGATGACGGCGAAACTTTCAGCGCTTCCTCGGCCACCATCACGGCGGCAACCGGATCATCGGCGCGTTGCGCCTCGATGAACAGGCCGCGCAGGCCGAGCAGTCGCGTGTCTTCGCGTTCGGCCATGGCGCGGAAGGCGCGCTGCGCGCCGGCCTGATTGCCGTCGAGTTGCGCCGATTGCGCTTCCAGCAGCAGCGCCAGCGGATCCTGTGCCGCATGCCGCCGCGCGACTTCGGCGTGGGCACGGGCAGCGGAGGAATCGCCATGGCCGATCGCGAGCAATCCTTGCGTAATCGCGTGGCGGCCGCGGGCATGACGCTTCTCGCGCCGATTGCGCCGGACCCGTGACGGCGTGCGCCACAATCCGCGCAGGATCGCCCACAGCATCACGGCCGCGACGACGACGATGCTGATCCCGAGCACGAATCTCGGCAGCGTGGTCGAGATCTTCAGATTGCCCGACACCAGCACGACGTCGCCGGGCTGTTCGGCGACCCACGATGCGCCGGCAGCACCCAACGCGATCAACAGCAGAAACAGAATGATCCGGACCATCGGAATCCTTATTGCGCCGGTTTGGCGAGCACGTTCATGGCATCAGCGGCGAATTGACGTGAAGCGGTCAACGCCGCATCGCGCGCGTCGGCCTTGTCGAGCCAGGCTTGCGCCGCGGCGCGATCGGCCGGCGCCAGCGTCTTCAGCTCACGTCTGGCTTCGTTGAAATCGTTGCGCAGCGCCGCCGCCGTCATCCGCGCCACCACGGCGCCGCGATCGCTGCCTGAGGTGTCGGTACGCTCGATCTTGACCAGTTTGGCAGCGCCCGCCTGCAACCGTTCGACGATGCCCGAACCGGCCGTGGATGTATCCGGCGGCGCGGCCGGCGTCAGTTTTGGCACCAGCGTCAGCAATTCGCTCGAGAGCTTGTTCGCATTCGGCACACCCGTTGCTGCAAATGCTTCCAGCGGCTTCAATGCTTCCGCATTAGGTGCGACCGCCTTGGCTGCCGCGAGCGCCGCCGGATAGGGATCGCCGGTGCGGACGAGAACATCGAGCAGGGCCGCCGCCACCACCCGTCGCAGCGGCAGATCATCGGCAGGTTTCGCATCGGCCGCCTTGGCGTTGGCGATCTTGCTGCTTTGCTGCGCGATCTCCGCAGCCTGCGCCTGCACGGCACTCTCGAGCTTCGCAATCTGTCCGTTGATCCCGGAGAGATCAGGCGCCGGAGTACCGTCGGCGCGCGGCGCCGATTTCAATTCATTAATCCCGGATGCAAGCTTTTCGCTCTGCGCGCGCGTGGTCGCGAGGTCACCGCGCAGCGCGGCGAGCGACTTTTCCAGTGCCTCCATCCGCGCCGAAGCGGCGGGATCGGCCACGGGGGCTGCAGGCTTGCTGATTTTGGTTTCGAGGCCGGCAACGCGCCCGGTGAGGTCGTCGATCGCGGCCGCATTGAGCTGCGGCGCGGGAGGTGCTGCCGCGGGTTGAACCGCGGGCCAGCCCAGCATCCAGCCGACACCGATCACGAGTGCCGCCGCCACCGCGCCGGAGACAGGCGCGACGATCCAGGGGGAAACCGGCGTGGGCGCGGGTTGCGACACCGGCGGCTCGGACGGCGCTTCGGCGGTGGCTTCGGCCGACGCGGCGGCGCTTGCAGGCGCGGTCTCGGTGGTCACTTCAGTTGCCTCGAGATCGATCGTCGGCGGCTCGCGCTTGGGCCGCTCCGATTCGGGCAGCGATCCCTGATTTTCGGGCCTGTC
>JBOHIT010000485.1:0-4695 GCA_050726155.1 Bradyrhizobium sp. | reverse complement strand
GCCATACGCCGCGCGACGTCGATGGCAGGCCGATCGCCGGGAAGGCCCTGTCGGGCGGACTCACCTTCGACACGCCGGCCTTCGTCGCCACCGCGCCCAACATCACGCCCGACAAGGAAACCGGAATCGGCAGCTGGAGCGATACCGAGATCAAGCGCGCGCTGATCGAGGGATCGCGCCCGGATCATGGCCGCCTCGCCGGCGTGGCGCTGGCCGCGATCATGCCCGCCAATTTCTACAAGGCGCTGTTGCCTGAAGACCTTGACGCCGTGATTGCCTATTTGCGCAGCACCCTGCCGATCCGGAATGAAGCCGCCGATCCCGTCTACAAGGTGCCGGTGCGCCGCGATCCCTATCCCGACGCCGACGCCGGGTTCAGCAAGGCTATGCTGGCCGATCCCGTCAGGCGCGGCGCCTATCTCGTCACGATCGGCCATTGCATGGAATGCCACTCGGCGTGGTCCCGCGGCGTATCCGATTTCAAGACCGGGCTCGGCCGCGGCGGCCGCGCGTTCCCGCTGCGTGAAGGTTCGCCGGATGCGGGGGGAGCATCGCCGCCAACATCACATCGCACCCGACCGCCGGCATCGGCGGCTGGACCGACGCCGAAATCGTCCGCGCCATCACCCACGGCATCGGCCGCGACGGGCGGACGCTGAAAGCCCCGATGGCCTATGGTTACTATGCGGCTCTCACGCCGGCAGATCTTGCTGACATCGTCGCATATTTACGCACCGTGCCGCCGTAGCTTTTTGTTTTGACGCGTTTTCTTGACGCGAACCGGCATCCACTTCGCTTGAAAACGCTATGGGATTTGAACAAATCGGCGGCTAACTGCGACAGAAGGGGCGTGCGGCGACCAGGCCGCAGATGGCATGGATATGGTTACACCCCCGAAACTTCCCGAAACCGAGCGCCGGCCGCTGTCGCCGCGCGTGGTCGTCCCTTCAGTCATGTTGTTCTCGGCGATCGCCGTCGCGGCAGCACTTTTCCTGCCGCCGATGTTGTCCGGCGCGGCTCAGTCCGAGCCGGCACGAGCCGAACCGGCGTTGAATTCGGCCAATGCCGGCGAACTCTGCCTGCGCCTCTCTGAGAATCCAAAGGACTATATGAGCCAGGACGCGCTGCGCCGCCGCTGGGACCTGCGCAGCGAGAGCTGCACGCTGGCGTCGGTCAATCAGCCCGAAAACACCCAATTCAAGGTCGCGGTGGCGCGGGCCATGCCCTACGCCCGGAAGGTCGAGGCGCTGGCGCTGCTGCGCGAGGCCGCCGCACAGGGCAACGCCGAGGCCTATTACGAACTTTACGAACACCACAAATCCTGGGATCGCGGCGACCTCGACAGGGTGCCGATGGTGACGCGCGCCGAAGCCGATCAAGCGCTGCACAAGGCCGCCGAACTCGGACATCCCTTTTCCACGCAGATGCTGGCGATCCTGCTCGACCGCGGATCGACGGTGAAGCGCGATCCGGTTGCCGCGCGATACTGGGCGGAGCGCGCAGTGGCCAACCCCGCAAAGGACGCCAGCAAGGGAGACCTTCTGGTACTGCTCGGCCGCTTGCTGGTGACGTCGGACAAACCGGACGAGCGCGCCCGCGGCCTCGACATTCTCGAGCAAACGGCGAAGGCCGGCGTGTTCGGCAGCAAGCGGGAATTGGCGATCGCCATTCGCAGGGACGATCCGATTCGCGCAAGGAAGCTGCTGGAGGAATCGCTGCGGCCCGATCCCGGCGGCGCGCCGCCGCGGCTCGCCGAAATGCTGATTGCCGGCGAAGGCGGTCCCGCCGATCCCAAGCGTGCTCTCGCTTTGCTCACGGCGCGCACCGACACCACCGGCGTGAAAGGCGTGCTGGGAAAGCTCTATCTCGAAGGCAACGTGGTCCCCCGCGACCCGCAGAAGGCCGCAGAGCTGCTCGACCATGCCGGCACCTGGGACCTCGACGCGCGCACCGAGGTGGTGCGGATCCTCGCTGCCAACCCCGAGGTCCGGATCACTCAGCCCAAACATTTGCTCTATTACGCTACCGAAGCCGCGGAACTGGACGAACCCGGCGCGATGTCGGCGCTGATCGAGCTGAAACTGTCGCAAAACGCCCAGTTTCAGGGCCGGCCCGGAGCCTGTAAACTGATCGGGACGGCCGTCGGCCGCGGCGATCGGAGCATGACGCAGCGGCTGGTGGATTGCCGCGCCAGCTGACGGCGCGCCCCGTCGGAGCCGCTTGCTTCGGGAGTCCCCGCTGGAATGATCGATACCGTCGCCAAGCCAAAAACAAAGGTCAAAACCCAGACCGAGCGGCCGCGCCTGCACAAGGTCATCCTCGTCAACGACGACTACACGCCGCGCGAATTCGTCGTCACGGTGCTGAAGGCCGAATTCCGCATGACCGAGGATCAGGCCCACAAGGTCATGATCACCGCGCACCGGCGCGGCGTCTGCGTGGTCGCGGTCTTCACCAAGGATGTCGCCGAGACCAAGGCGACCCGCGCCACCGATGCCGGCCGCGCCAAGGGCTACCCGCTGCTGTTCACCACCGAGCCCGAGGAATAGCGCGGAACAATTCGACTGTTGCTAGGCCGCCGACGTTTCGTCGACCAGGCCGAAGACGCGTTCGGCTTTGGCAAAACCGGCAATCGGAAACTCGCCGAGGTCGCTCCACGCTCCCCGGCAGATGCCGGCGAAGCCTTCGGACGCCACCACCGTGCGGTGCAGACGGCTGGCGATCTTTTCCAACCGCGCTGCGAGGTTCACCGCAGGACCGATACAGGTGAAGTCGAGACGGTTGCCGCCGCCGATATTGCCGTAAAGAATTCGTCCCACATGCAGCGCGACACCGAAACGAAAACGCTCGATCGTGTCCCCGATCGGATATCGCAGTTCGGCGACGCTGGCACGGGATTGTTGGGCGGCTTCGAGCACCTTCGAACAGACCTGCTGCTCGTCGCCGACATATTCATCGATCGGGAACACCGCGAGCAGACCGTCGCCCATGTATTTCAGGACTTCGCCGCCATGAGAGCGGATCGCGCCGACCTGGCAGTCGAAATACTGATTGAGGATGTCGACGACCGTCTCGGACGGCAGGCGGTCCGACAACGCGGTGAAGCCGCGCAGATCGGACAGCCAGACCGCGGCATTCATGGATTCGGTATGGCCGCGGCGGATTTGTCCACCCATGATCCGTTCGCCGGCGCGGTTGCCGACATAGGTATCGAGCAGGCTCGAGGCCTGCCGGCGCAAACTGATGATCTCGATCACCCGTGACAGCGGCGTCGTTATTTGCCGCAACGCCGCCAGCTGTTCAACGGTAAAACCGCCCGGCTGCCTGGTGGTCCAGCTCGACGCATGCACTGCGCCGTCTGTAAACAACAGCGGCAGCGCGATATAATCCGTGACGCCTTCGGCGCGCATCTCCTCGACAATCGGAAAGCGCCTGCCTTGCGGATCATCGACGCGGACCCGAACTTCGAGCCCCTGCTGGAACACAATGAACAGGGGGCTGGAGTGAAAATCCGGCGAATCGAGGATCTTGAAATCGACCGTTCCGAACTCGACCTCCGCGCCCGGCTTCCAGATGAAGTTGCGGCCAAAGATCTCCGGATGCAAGGTTCGAACAAAAATGCCGACGCGCCAGAGCGGCAATCCGGCCTCCACCATTCGCTCGCAGACTTCAGCCATCAGCCGCGGCGAGTTGACCACGGACCTTGCGCCGTCGATCAGCCAGTTGGTGATTTGATGCACGTCCGATGCGTTCATGACGGGTGCATTTGCTGCGCAACTACGGCGCGCGTCAAGACGGCATAGCGGCTACAATTTTGTGACGCTGGCCCGCGCCCTCAGCCCACCTGCCCGCGATGGCGCAGCAGATGGTCCGCCAGCACGCAGGCCATCATGGCTTCGCCGACCGGTACCGCGCGAATTCCCACACAGGGATCGTGACGACCCTTGGTCATGATGTCGGTATCGTGGCCTGAGCGATCCACGGTCTGGCGCGGCGACAGGATCGACGACGTCGGCTTCACCGCAAAACGCACCACCACCGGCTGGCCGGTGGAGATGCCGCCGAGAACGCCGCCGGCATGGTTGGACAGGAAGCGCGTGCCGTTATTGCCGGTACGCATCTCGTCGGCGTTTTGCTCGCCCGACAATTCGGCGGCACCAAAACCGGCGCCGATCTCGACACCCTTCACCGCGTTGATGCTCATCATCGCCGCCGCCAGTTCGCCATCGAGCTTGGCGTAGATCGGCGCGCCGAGGCCCGGCGGCACGCCTTCGGCGACGACTTCGATCACGGCGCCGATCGAGGAGCCGCTTTTCCGGATGCCGTCGAGATATTGCTCGAAGAAGGCAGCCTTGTCCTTGTCCGGGCAGAAGAACGGATTGCGCGCAATCTCGTCCCAGTCCCATTTGTTGCGATCGATCTTGTGCGGGCCCATCTGCACCAGCGCGCCGCGCACTTTGACTTCGGGCAGAACCTTGCGCGCGATGGCGCCGGCCGCGACGCGGGTCGCGGTCTCGCGCGCCGACGAGCGTCCGCCGCCGCGATAATCGCGCAGGCCGTATTTGGCTTCATAGGTGAAGTCGGCATGGCCCGGCCGAAACTTGTCCTTGATCTCCGAATAGTCCTTCGAGCGCTGGTCGGTGTTCTCGATCAATAGCGCGATCGGCGTTCCCGTCGTCACCTGCACGCCGGTCT
>JBOHIT010000484.1:0-6284 GCA_050726155.1 Bradyrhizobium sp. | reverse complement strand
TCGATATGGCCTTGCGTTATCGGAACAATTTCGATTGTAGCCATCGTCCCTGCAACGAGTTGATCCAGCCCCTCGCGAAACTACGAGGAAACAACTATCTTGGTTGCACCCCTCCGACAACGGACTGTTGTAATGACCAATCCCGTCGCCACAACCTCCCTGATCGATCGCGCCAATCTCGACCGCGACGCCGTCCGCCGCGAGATTACGCGCGGGCTCGAAGGCGCCGATGACGGTGAATTGTTCCTGGAATATGGCCAGACCGAAGCGCTGATGTTCGACAATGGCCGGCTGAAACAGGCGACTTATGACACGTCGCAGGGTTTTGGCCTGCGCGCGGTGAAGGACGACGCGGTCGGCTACGCCCATTCCTCCGACGTCTCGCTGCCGGCGCTGATCCGCGCCGCCGACGCCGTCTCGGCGGTGCGCGGCGGCTATTCCGGAACCTTTGCCGCCGCCCCCGCTCACACCAATGTGAGACTCTATAACGACGACAATCCGCTGGATGCGCCGGGCTTCGAAGCCAAGGTGAAGCTGCTCGCGGAGATCGACGCCTACGTGCGCGACAAGGATCCGCGGGTGCGGCAGGTCACCGCCAGCCTTTCCGCCACCTGGCAGGTGGTGGAAATCCTGCGCCCCGACGGCGAGAGTTATCGCGACATCCGCCCGCTGGTCCGGGTCAATATTTCTGTGGTCGCCGGACAGGGCGACCGGCAGGAAAGCGGCAGCAAGGGCTATGGCGGCCGCGAGGGCTATGCGCGCTTCATCGAGAGCAAAGCCTGGCGCGATGCCGCCGACGGCGCGATCCGCGAAGCGCTGGTCAATCTGGAATCGGTTCCCGCCCCCGCCGGCGAAATGGACGTGGTGCTCGGCGCCGGCTGGCCCGGCGTGATGCTGCATGAAGCGGTCGGCCACGGGCTCGAGGGCGACTTCAACCGCAAGCAGACCTCGGCGTTCGCAGGCCTGATGGGCAAGCAGGTCGCGGCCAAGGGTGTCACCGTCGTCGATGACGGCACCATGGCGTCGCGGCGTGGTTCTCTCTCGATTGACGACGAGGGCACGCCGACCAACCGCACCGTGCTGATCGAGGACGGCATTTTGGTCGGCTACATGCAGGACCGCCAGAACGCGCGGCTGATGAACATGAAGCCGACCGGCAACGGCCGGCGCCAGAGCTACGCCCATGTGCCGATGCCGCGCATGACCAACACCTACATGCTGTCGGGTGGGCGCGATCCGGCGGAAATCCTGGCCTCGGTGAAGAACGGCATCTATGCCGCGAATTTCGGCGGCGGCCAGGTCGACATCACCTCGGGCAAATATGTGTTCCAGTGCACCGAGGCCTACAAGATCGAGAACGGCAAGCTCGGCGCGCCCCTGAAGGGCGCGATGCTGATCGGCAATGGCCCGACCGATCTGCATCGCATCACCATGGTCGGCAACGACCTCTCGCTCGACACCGGGATCGGCACCTGCGGCAAGAACGGCCAGGGCGTGCCGGTCGGCGTCGGCCAGCCGACGCTGCGAATGGAGCGCATCACGGTCGGAGGAACCGGCTAGTGACCAGCGAAAGCGAAACCACCGAGAAAAAATTGCCTGCGACAAAGCCTTCAAGCTGGGGCGCGCAGGCCGCGCAACTGGCCGCCATCGTGTTGGTGGTGTTCGTCGCCAAGGGCGCGCTGGCCGAGCCGTTTTATGTGCCGTCCGGCTCGATGGAGCCGACGCTGCTGATCGGCGACGCGCTGCTGGCGTCGAAATTCCCCTATGGCTACGGCGCGGCGTCACTGCCGATCCAGATCACGCTGCCGGAAACCGGCCGGCTGTTCGGCGAAACGCCCAAGCGCGGCGACGTCGTCGTGTTCCGCTGGCCCGGCGACCGCTCGCAGGCCTGGGTCAAGCGCGTGGTGGGATTGCCCGGCGACCGCATCCAGATGCGGCAGGGCCAGCTTTTCATCAACGACCATGGCGCGGCGCTGAAGCCGGATGGAACGGGCGAAGCCGAGGACGATCGCGGCGGCAGCCAAAAGGCCTATCGTTATGTCGAGACGCTGCCGAACGGCGTGGCGCACGCGATCTTCAAGATGCGCGACAACGGCCGGCTCGACAACACGCCTGAAGTGACGGTACCGCCCGGCAAACTGTTCGTGCTCGGTGACAACAGGGACAATTCCGCCGACAGCCGCGTCGCGGTGCGCGACGGCGGCGTCGGGCTGCTGCCGATCGACAATCTGATCGGCCGCGCCGATGCGGTGGTCGGCTCATGGGATCTCGGCATCCGCAGCCAGCCGGTATGGACCTGGCTGTCCGGCTTTCGCATGGCGCGGTTCTTTACGTCGGTGCATTGAGACGAATGGCGTAGCCCGGATGAGCGCAGCGACATCCGGGACATTGTCGATACCGGCCCCGGATATCGCTTCGCTCATCCGGGCTACATTCTTTTCCAACCCATGACCTTCGACGACGTCAGGAAATTTGCACTGGCACGGCCGGAGCACGCTGGCGCCAAAGGAGGCCGTGAGGGAATACGACGAATCATAAGATAATCCCGTCATTGCGAGCGAAGCGAAGCAATCCATCGTGCGACAAACAAGGTATGGATTGCTTCGTCGCTTCGCTTCTCGCAATGACGCGGAAAGAGCGTGCGGATGACCCAGGACGAATTCCTTGATCTCGCGCTGCGCAATCCCGCCAACAAACGCATCGCGGAAAAGCTGTTCGAGCTGGCGCTGCCGGATGCCTGGATCGTGTCGGGCTGCCTGGTTCAAACCGTGTGGAACGCGCTGACCGGGCGCGCGGTCGATTACGGCATCCATGATTACGACGTGTTCTATTTCGATCCCGATACGTCATGGGCCGCCGAGGACGCGGTCATTCGAAGGCTGCATGGCGCGCTCGCCGGCCTCGACGTCAAGGTCGAGGCGCGCAACCAGGCCCGCGTCCATCTCTGGTACGGCGAGAAGCACGGCCTGCCCTACCCGCCGCTGCGGTCTTCAGCCGAAAGCATCGACCGCTTCCTGACGCGGACCACGCGGATCGGCATCCGCCGCACGGGCGATGGCTATGACGTCTATGCGCCGGATGGGTTCGATGATGCAGCTGATCTGATCGTACGGCCCAACCCGGGTCCGAATTTTTCGACGGCGAGATATGAGGCGAAGGCGGCGCGATGGCAGGCGCTGTGGCCGGAGATCACGGTGCTGGCGGTATCACAAGATTGTCGTCCCGGCGAAGGCCGGGACCCATAGCCACAGGACGCCGCGAGTTAAGGAAGTCGTCGACGATCGCGCTTCATCAGTACGGCCGCGGCGTATGGGCCCCGGCTCAAGGCCGGGGCGACGGAAACCTACCGCACCACGCCCGAGGTGAAGCCGGCCTTGCGCCGCGGCGGCTTGATGTCTTTTTTCAGGAAGCAGTGGCCTTCCTTGCTGGTATAGCCCGGCCGCGCATAGGTCCAGGCTCGGCATTTGTTGTCGGCGGTGCAGGCGGCCTTGCAGGCGTCGTCGCCGTCGTCGCTCTTGACGTCGAAATTCCTGTAGTCGCCGCCGAAGCGGTCGATCGAGGTTTCGATCGTGCTGTTTTTCGGTTCGACCACGCCGGCGCCGCGCACCCCGGAGACGCAGCAATTATTCTGGACGCGCGCCGGGACGTTGCTCTTGAGCCAGCAAACCGCGCCGTTGGTGACGTCGGTCGGATAGCTGAAGGTCCAGGACCGGCAGCGCTTGTCGCGCTCGCACACCAGCGCGCAATCGGCCGGGTCGCCCGAGGTTACCGGCGCGCTCAGATAGTCGCCGCCGGGCCGGTCGAAATTGGCCTGGGCGAGCGCCTCGCGCGCAGGCGCGAACGCCGCCAAAAAGGCGAGCGTCACCAAACACGCCCTGACGAGGCGGCCTATCCCCATGTGATTGCTTTCGAATGCGCGGCGATCCCGAAGGCAGCCATTTGAGCGCCATCAACCTGTACGGCGGATGAACGGACCAAAAAGGCAGCAACGCCGAGCGTGATGATCTTTCATCACGCTCTATCCTTCTGTTTGCGCATGATCTTTTTCGGAAAACCGGTGTCCACCCCGCATCAAGTGCGGGGCATGCTTTTCCGGATCATGCGACTAGAAAGCGTATTCCTTGTAGGCCGGTTCCACGGAGCCACCCCAGGCGCCGTTGAATTTCTCCAGCATCTCCTCGGCCGGGGTGCGGCCGGATTCGAGGATCCGCTCCAGCGGCTCGAGGTGGCGGCTCTCGTCGCGGCCGAGGTGATCGATGCGGCCGCGCCGCCGCAAGCCGGCATGGGACAGCTTCACGCATTCCCGCGCGATCTCGAACAGATAGCGGTCCCTGATCCGGGCCTTGAAGCCGAATCGCGGGACGTCGTCGCGCAGCGCCTGGCGTTCCGCGGCGGTCCAGTGCTTCACCAGATCCCAGGCCGCATTCAGCGTGTCGTCGTCGTACAATAGCCCGACCCAGAACGCCGGCAGCGCCGGGAGACGGCCCCACGGCACGCCGTCGGCGCCGCGCATTTCCAGATAACGCTTCAGCCGTACTTCCGGGAAAATCGTCGAAAGGTGATTGGCCCAATCCGACAATGTCGGCCGCTCGCCGGGGAACGCATCATTCTTGCCGTCGAAGAAGGCGCGGAACGAGGAGCCCGACACATCGATATAGGTCTCGCCGCGCTTGACGAAATACATGGGTACGTCGAGCGCGTAGTCGACCCAGCGTTCGAATCCCATGCCATCCTCGAACGCCCAGGGGATCATGCCGGAACGCGCGTTATCAGTGTCGCGCCAGATTTCGGAGCGGAACGACAGAAAGCCGTTGGCCTTGCCTTCGGTGAACGGCGAGTTGGCGAACAAGGCGGTCGCGATCGGCTGCAACGCCACCGATACCCGCAACTTCTTGACCATGTCGGCTTCGGAGGAGAAGTCGAGATTGGTCTGCACGGTGCAGGTCCGGTACATCATGTCGAGGCCATATTGGCCGACCTTCGGCATGTAACTGGACATGATCTTGTAGCGGCCCTTCGGCATCATGGGGATTTGCGCCCGCGACCAGGACGGCGTCATGCCGAGGCCGAGAAAGCCGATGCCTAAGGGCGTCGCGATCTCGCGCACCTGCGCCAGATGCGCCATCAGCTCCGACTGGGTCTGGTGCACGGTCTCGACCGGTGCGCCCGACAATTCGAACTGCCCGCCCGGCTCCAGCGAAATCGCGCCGCCGCCGGTGACGTCGTAGAGCCCGATGATGTTACCGCGCTCCATGATCGGTTCCCAGCCGAGCAGGAGCTGCATGCCTTCCAGCAGCGCGCCGATGCCGCGCGCGCCTTCGTAGGGTACGGGGTGATGGCCCTCGAGCGTGAACGGGGTTTTCTCGTGCTCGGTGCCGATGCGGAATTCGGACGGCGGCTTCACGCCAGCCGCCAGCCACGCCACGAGTTCGTCGCGCGATTGCAGCGGCGTCATATCGATTTGGTCACGCGCCATAAAAAATCCGGATCCTTGGCGATTCGACCGAACGCGCCGTGTGGCTGAAGAGGTTGCGGACAGCGCTGTCCGCAGATGCGAAAGATAGCAGATGGGTCATCGGGCGGGAACGCCGTCTCGCGCGGCGGCCGCCTTGACTTCAGTGCAGGAGCAGCCCAGCCGGTCGAGCAGACCGCAGAGCTTCATGGCGTCGGTGTCGGACAGTTTGGAGCCGACGTGTTTTTCGATCGCCGCGGAATAGGCGTTCCACATCTTCTTCTGCAGCTCGCGCCCGGTCTCGGTGATCTCGACGAACTGGCCGCGCTTGTCGATCTTGCATTCGCGCCGCGCCGCCAGCCCTTCATCGACCAGCCGGTCGATCAGGCGCGAGGTGGAATATTGCGGGATCAGCATCTGCTTCTCGAGCTCGACGGGACGCATCTCGCCGGACGGCGCGCGCGACAATTCCAGCAGCGCGTCATACCAGGCGAGCGGCGGAAAGCCGGCCTTCTTGAGATCCTGCTCGACGCCGCCGAGCACCCGGCTCTGCACCCGCATCAGGCGGATCCAGGCGTTGGTCGCCTCGGTCGATGGTTTGCGTTTCATGGTCCAGTCCATATCTTGTCACGGATCAGTGTACCGCACTAAATGCAGCTGCATCAATCTTGACTATTTCATGCAGATGCATTTAGTCATGCCACCGGTTAATGCCACGACTTCTATGCCAAGACTTCTACGCCAAGACTTCCGCAAGGCGGAACAAGAACTGTAAAAGGGCAAGAGCCCTAAAAGGGAGAGAATCCAATGAAATTGTATTATTCACCAGGCG
>JBOHIT010000483.1:0-5542 GCA_050726155.1 Bradyrhizobium sp. | reverse complement strand
AGCCGCAGGTACCCGTGATGGTGTGCACCAGGCGGAAGATGTTATCGAGGATCTTCGCGTTGTTCGGGTCCTGCTCGAACCGCACCAACTGATTATCGACCGTGTCCAGGCTCTCGTTGGTCTCTGTCAGGAATTCCCGCAAAAGATCATCCATCTGAGCGTGCCCTTCAACTATCGATGTAACGGTCCTCTGTTAGGCATAACCCTTCGTGTTTCACGGCCGCGTTAATTTCACCGTCCGTGCAAATACGGATAAACCAAATAAACTGTCGTAAAATGCTGCGCTGACGGCGGGATGACCTCGGAAACCCGCGGGTGGCCAGCGCTCAGCAATTCGGCTGATAATTTCATGGACGAGGAAACCGACGCATCTCGCGTCGTGCAGCAGAACCGACGCGGATCAGGCCGCCAGCAGCGCGTCTTCGCGCTTCGTCAGCTTGCGGATTTCCTTGAGCGCCTTGTAGAGCGCGCCGCTGGAAACATGTGTGCTGATGGCATCGATCGCGAGGCGATCGCCGGGACTGTTATTGCGCAGATCGCGCAGGAAGCCCTGATACGCAGGCAAATATTTCGCGATATCGCTCTTCAGATACATGGTCTGGACGCAGAGGTAGAGCCGCTTGGCCGGCGTATTGGCGGTCTCGGCGGTGACGGTGTCGCGCTCGCGGAGTATCGGCGCCTCGCCGTCGATCAGGAACGACGTGCGGGTACCGGAATTGATGAGAACGGTTTCGCCAATCACGATCCGCTCAAACGGCTTCAATTCGACGCGTAACGGCACAATCGTCTCCTGTTCGAAGACGCGCGAGCGCAATAGCCCGCGACGTTTACGGAACAACGTTCGAGAGGATATGCGGCAAAAACGCCGCCATCCGAGATTCAGGAATTTGGATTCGATGGTGGCGGCGGGGTTTCCCCCGCCGCCTTGATCGTTGAGGTCGCAGCCGAACTTAGCGGAGCAACTGGAGCACGCTCTGCTGGCTCTGGTTGGCCAGCGCCAGCGCGGACACCGCGATCGACTGGCGGGTCGACAGCGCCTGGCTGTTCGCCGCTTCCTCGTTGGTGTCGGCCAGCGTCAGGTTCGACGAGCCGGTCTGCAGCACGTTGATCAGGTTCTTGTTGAAGTCCTGACGGATCTGCACGATCGACAGGTTCGAACCGAAGGCCGAAGCCTGCGAGCGCAGCGTGGAGGACGCGTTGCTCAGCGACGCCACGATATCGTTGATCGCAGCGTTGTCCTTGAAGGCGCCGGTGCCGAGGACATCGAGGCCAAGGCCGGCCGGGTTGAAGTTGACGCCCTGGATGCTCAGCGTCGACTTGCCGGTTTCGTTGAACGTCAGCTTCAGAGTGTCGCCGCCGAGCAGGTTGACGCCGTTGAAGGACGCATCCTGCGCAGTGGTGGTGATCTGATTGATGATGTTGTTGTACTGGCTGACCAGATTGTCGCGGGTCAGCTTGGCCGATGCGTCAACGACCGGAGCCGGCGCCGTGGTGCCAGCAGCGAACGCCTGGCTGGCGCCAACCGCGGAACCGGTGATCGCACCGATCGTGGCCGAAGCCGCTTCGTTCGTCGTGGTGATGGTCAGCTTGCCGGACACGAAAGTGGCCTGCAGGTTGTTGGCAGCGAGCGCATCGTTCAACTGGTTGAGCGAGGAGACGCGGCCGGGAGCCGCACCGAACACGATGTCGGTGGCAGTGCCGCCGCCAGTCGCGCCGATCTTCAGGGTCTTGCCTTCCAGCACGCCCGGCACTTGCGTGCGGGCCTGAGTCACGCCGCCTGCCAGGCCGAGCGCGGTGAGAGCTCCCGAGTTGCTGCTGGTGATCGACAGGTCGCTCAGCGTGCCGGTGTTCAGCGTGATCTTGCCGCTGGCGATGGCCGAAGCCGTCGACGAGCCGGTCAGACCGTCGATCTTGCCCAGCAGGCCGGTGACGTCGCTGTCGATCTTGATCGAGTTCGGATCGTTGCCGATCGTGTTCGCAGCCACGAAGGTCAGCGTCTTGCCGTTGACGGTGAGGGTGTCACCGACCGCGAAGGCGTTCGATAGCGAAGGTGACGCGCCGTCGCCTGCGCCCAGCTTGGTGGAGCCGGCCAAGGCACCAGCCGTCACGGCGCCACCGCCACGAACGCCAGTGTTGGCGCCGGCAGCGTTGATGCCGAGCTTGGTGAGCACGGTACCGGAGCCGCTCACGGCGAGGTTGGCAGCCGTACCAGTGTGCAGGGTGACGACGCCGGCCGTTGCCGTCGAGGCGCTGGACGTGTTGCCCGACAGGGTGTCGATCGCCGCGACCAAAGAGTCGAGCGAGGTATCGACACCCAACGTATAGGCGTTGCCCGAACCGACGAGGCCATTCGCTCCTGCTTCGAACGTGATCACCTTGCCGTTGACAGTCAGCGTGTCGGCAGCAGCGATCGCACTGGAGAGGTTCGACAGCAGCGACGCACCGGTCGCGTTGGCCGCCGGGACGGTCGTCGTGAGCTGGGTGCCCGCGGTCAGCGTCAGGCTGGTATACGCAGCGCGCTGCGGACCTGCAGTACCGACAAACGCAGCGTTGATCGGGTCCTGATCGGCGACGAGATTGTCGGCCGTTGCACCATCGATCACGACGGAGGTGAACGACGACTTGGTCGAGAAACCAACCGTCGTCTGCAACGCCTGATTGGCGACGGACTTGGCGGAGTCAACGAGCTTCTGCAGCGAGGTGATGCCGGTGTTGGCGGACTGCAGGACCTGCACGCCGTTGCCGATGCCGTCGAGAAGGTTGTTGATGTCGCTGGCGCGGCTATCGAGCGAGGCAGCGGTGAAATAGTTGGTCGGATTGTCGAGCGCCGTGTTGACCTTCTTGCCGGTCGAGAGGCGGGACTGTGTGGTCGCGAGCAGATCAGCGGTCGACTGCAGCGAGAGAAGGTTCTGGCGAACCGAGGCCGAAAGAACAATACCTGACATTACTCATATCCTTCTGGATGACACTGTTGACGCAACGCCGCAACTTTCACTCGGCGACGGTGCCACACTGGTCTCGCCGCGCTACCCACTGGTTAATTTGCAGCCCCGTACAACTACGCTAGACGGGAAAAAACACGGCGAATAATGTTTATGGTTAACACTCGCTTACAACGCTGGCTGTGGCTGCGCGCGACGATTGCGCGTGGCTTTCGCTCTCCGCAAGCGTCACGACGATGCTCGATATCTGACCGGTAATTGGAGGCATACCGCGACCGAGGGCGGACCTCTTGCGGATCGTTATCGCAACTCGGCGGATCACTATCTCGACCCGGCAGCACCCGCGCCACGCGCCCGTGCTTCGGCGAGGCACTCGTTGATAATCGTCAGCAACGCCGCCGGCGTAAACGGCTTGCGCAGGCAGCGCGCCGCACCGAGCTCGAGCGCCATTCGCAGGAAGTCCGGCGCCGGCGAGTCGAGATTCGCAAATGCGTATCCCGACATTGCGACCTGTGGAATCGTCGGCGCGCGCTCGTGGAATATCCGGATCGATTCGAAGCCGCGCATATGCGGCATGAAGATATCGACAATCATCAGGTCGAAGCTGGAGTCTTCGAGAGCGCGAAGCCCGGCTTCGCCGCCGTCGGCGATCGTCACTTCGAAGCCGTGACGTTCAAGATAGATCTCGATGGCCATGCAGACAGCGGGGTCGTCTCCATGATGGTCAGCCTTTCGGAAGGCCAGACGGTGGAGGTCGCGATGGCCGGCCGCGACGGCCTTGTCGGCGCCTCCGCCGCTTCAATGCCGGACCGGCGCTGGCCGACGCCATTGTCGTGGTGCCGGGCACGGCCTCCGTTCTCAAGGCCGAGGATCTTCAGGCCGTCGCAGACCGCAGCAGCGCGCCGCGAAGATACCTGGCGTGACATGAGCAGGCCCTGCTGGCACAAGCCCAGCAATCGGCCGCCTGCCATGCGTCGCATGCGGTGGAATCGCGGCTGTCCCGGCTGCAGCTGCACGCGCGGGATTTACGGAGCGGTCCGGATGCAGTGCGAACGGCTGCTGAAGGCGGCCGGGTAACGGCATCACCACGCCGGCGCAGCCCGATGGCCATGCGTCTATTTGTCAATTCTGCTTGCCAACGATCCGTGACAAGATCATCCTGCATTATTGCTTGTACATATTGCATTTTTAGGTGCCTGGCACCCTGAGACCGGCTTTGACCCGTAAGGCAGGAGACTGCTTTGGATTCGGCCCCTCGTCCACCGAATGGATTTTTGTCGTCGCTGACCACAGACGATTTTGAGCTGGTCCGGCCGCATTTGCGCACCGCCGACCTCTCCCAGGATCTGGTGCTGGTCGAAGTCGACGAGACGCTCAAGCGGGCCTACCTGCCGCACCGGGGGGTGATCTCGCTGGTGGTCAAGCTCGCCCGAGGCGAGCACGTCCAGATCGCGATGGTCGGCCGCGACAGCATCTTCGGCGCGCTCGCCGCGCTCGGCGACCCGACCGCACTGAACAGCGCGGTGGTGCTGGTGCCCGGCGTGGCCTCGACGATCGACCTCGATCAGCTTCGGGCCGTGGCCGACCAGAGCGCATCGTTGCGCACCGCGCTGGCGCGGCATGGGCTGGCGATTTACGCGCAGATCCAGCAGACCGCGGGCTGCAACGCCTCGCATACGGTGGAGTCGCGGCTGGCGCGCTGCCTGTTGCATACGCGCGACCTGTCGGGCAGCGACAAGCTCGTGCTGACCCAGGAAGCGATGGCGCAGATGATCGGCGCGCGCCGCAACAGCGTATCGCTGGTGGCCAATACTCTGCAGCAGGCGAACTTCATCCATTACAGCCGCGGCCATATCGAGATCACCAATCTGGCCGGCCTGATCAGGACCTCCTGCGAATGCTATACGACGGTCAAGAACCAGTACGACCGGCTGCTGCGCCCGCAGATTCATTGCGCGGCAGCGTAATAGCCTGCCGCCGCCCACAGGCAGCCGGTTGCCCGATCGCATGGATACGCGCGGTCTCATGATACGCCCGAGATTGCGTCAGGCCGGGTCCGGATGTCGGAAGCCACCGTATAAGTACGGCCATGGGCCCTTTTTGCCGGGGATTTATCCGGCCCGGAGTTAACGCGCTGTTCAATGACCCCTGATACTTGTCACGGTGCTGACGGGTGGCTCGGGAAAGAGCATCGGGACGATGTAGGATGCCACGCGCGTTCACCCGTGTTCGGCGGTTTGCTACCTGTGCGGAGTAAAGACATGGCTTTTGATTTGTCGATGCCGATCCTGGTGGTCGATGACTACAGCACCATGATCCGCATCATCCGCAACCTCCTGAAGCAACTCGGATTCGAGAACGTCGACGACGCCAGCGACGGATCCGCCGCGCTCGCCAAGATGCAGGGCAAGCGATACGGCCTCGTGATCTCCGACTGGAACATGGAGCCGATGACCGGCTACGACCTGCTCAAGGAAGTCCGCGCCAGCCCGGAATTATCGCAAACGCCGTTCATCATGATAACAGCGGAATCGAAGACCGAAAACGTCATCGCCGCGAAGAAGGCTGGGGTCAGCAACTACATCGTCAAGCCGTTCAAC
>JBOHIT010000482.1:0-10975 GCA_050726155.1 Bradyrhizobium sp. | reverse complement strand
ATCGGCAGGCCGTAGCCGCGATAGCCCATGGCGATCTTGGCGACGAGCCGGAGATGGCTGGTGACAAGGTGATGTGCCGCGTCGCGATCGTCATGTTCGCGCCAACGCTTGGCGAACATGTATTCCTGCTGGGGTTCCAGCATCGGAAATTTGCGAATCTCGGCGAGGTACCGGGAAAGACCGGATTCTCCATTGAGAACCGGTAACGTAGCTGTACGGGCCATTTCAGCGCCCTCCAGTGGTTCAGGCCCCCGATAGCGGCGGGCCCGGCAGACGGCCGCTTTGTTAAAGCCAGCCGGGCTGCGATGTTCCGCGTTGGATATTCAACGCAGGTGCAACATACACCAAATGGGGGGCGATAGGGAAGGATTGCTGACGTCACGTCCCCGTGTGCCCGCCATAACCTGTTGGCATGGCGTCGCTTTTCCGAACGGGCTGCGTCATAGCGCCGCTTCGAGGGCACCCTTCAGGAGAAGCAAATCCTCCGGCAGAGCCGCCTCCCAGTGCAAAAGTTCCCCGATCCTTGGGTGTTCCAAGGTAAGCAGGTAGGCGTGCAGCGCTTGCCGACCGAGGGCGCTCAGGCGGTCTGACCTCCGAGGCCGAGCTGGCCTGCCTTGGTTTTGAAGTGCGGGCCGTAAACGCCATCGCCCATCAGGGGGTGGCCGATATGGGACAGATGCACCCGGATCTGATGGGTGCGGCCGGTCTCAAGCTGGCAGGCCAGCAGCGAGGCGACCGGCTTGCCGTCGCGCCCGTTAAAAGTGGCCTGCAGCTCCCAATGAGTGATGGCCTCGCGGCCGCTGTCACGCACCGCCATTTTCTCGCGGGCAAACGGATGCCGGTCGATCGGCGCATCGACCGTGCCGCGCTGCCGGTTCGGTACCCCCCAGATGAAGGCCATATAGCCGCGCCGCATCGGCCCGGTGCGGCCATGGTCGGCGAATTGCGCCGTCAGGGATTGATGGGCGCGGTCGTTCTTGGCGACGACCATCAGCCCGGTCGTGTCCTTGTCGAGCCGGTGCACGATGCCGGGGCGGCGGACCCCGCCGATGCCGGAAAGGCTGGCGCCGCAATGGGCGATCAGCGCATTCACCAGCGTACCGGTCTCGTGGCCGGCGGCGGGATGCACGACCAGGCCTTTCGGCTTGTTGATGACGATAATGTCCTCATCCTCGAACACGATATCGAGCGCGATATCCTCGCCCTGCGGCTCCGGCGGGACGGCTTCCGGGACGTCGATTGTGATCGTATCGCCTTTCGCGACATGATAAGCGGGGTCGCGGATGGGGGTGCCCTTCGCGGTGACGGAACCGGCGAGGATCAGTGCCTTCAGGCGTGACCGCGACAGTTCCGGGCGCAGTACCGCGAGCACACGGTCAAGCCGGTTCGATCCCTCGTCGCCGCCGACGATGACCTCCAGCCTCTCGCCACTATTCGAAGACGTGACTTGTTCCAAAGAAGAGCCTTTGCATGACCGATACCGTTGCGCCCGAACCGACCCCCGAGCAGGCCGCGCTGTTTGCGCGGGTGCGGCGGATGATGTTGATCGCAGGTCTGACCTCGGCGCTTGCGGTCGCCGTGGTCTTGATGGCCATCGGCTACCGCCTTTACCGCAGCGAGGGAAGCCCCATAGCGTTGTCAGATATCACGGCGACGCTGCCGAAGGGCGCCCGGATCGTCTCCACCGGCGTCGCCGGCGACCGGCTGGTGGTTACCCTTGATATTGGCGGCGCCACCGAAATCCACACATTTGATGCAAAGACGCTGAAACCGGTCGGCAAGCTGAAATTCGTCAGCGAACCCTGAACCGTATGATTGTGGCGGCTGAGGCCGCAAGTCACACGCGCGCAATATTCCCCTGGGAGCGCCAGCGCCACCGCGCTAAGGACGCGGCGCATTCTGCTCGAGCCGCGATCTGCCGGAAACCGACGCGCGCAGCGTTCTGACGAATTCCTGTGCAGCCGGTTGCAGCGGCCGGCCACGTAACGTTGCGATGCCGATCTGGCGAACCGTCTTCTTGCCGCGGATCGGCAGCAGCTTCAAACCGGATAGGTCGAGTTGCGGTGTAACGATCTCGGCGATCAGCGTGATGCCGAGACCGGCGCGTACCATCGCGGTCAGCGTCAGGATACTGCGCGTAACGAAAACCGGCCTGTAGCTGAGACCGGCTGCCTCGAATGCCCGCGCGAACGAAGCCCACGCGGTCGATTCAATCGGAAAGCTGAGGATCGGGTATCGCGTGAAGTCCTGTAGCGTCACGCTCGCCTTTTCGGCCAGCGGATGGTCCGCCGGCACCATCGCGAGGAATTCATCATCGATCAGTCGCTGGAAGCTGTATTGCCGTTCCTCCGGATTGAACGGGATCACGGCGAAATCGACTTCGCCGCTGACCAGCCGTCCCAGTTCCCGTCCGAAGAAATCGTCGAGCATCACGACCTCGACCCCGGGCCACTTCTCGCGAAAGCGACGGATTGCCGGCGGCATGATGCCGGCCGCGACCGTCGTCGTGGCGCCGAAGACGACGCGGCCGCGACGCAGCTGCGCCTCATCGTTGAATTCGTGCACGATCGCCTGCAGGTCAAACACGGTACGCTCGGCGCGAGCCTTGAGCCGTAGTCCGGCTTCGGTGATGGCGACGCGCCGCGTAGTGCGATGAAACAACCGCAATCCCAGCGTGGTCTCGACGCGCTGGATGCGCATCGTAACCGCCGGTTGCGAGATGCCGAGGGTGAGCGCCGCGGCACGAAAGCTTTCATGCTCGGCGACGGCGAGGAACGCCTGCAAATCAGCTGTATCGAGATTAATCAGTCTCACTTATCAATCGATCCGAATTTTGCCGATTGTTGATTTATGTCATTCGGTATTCCCTGCCGTCAACCCAAGAACGCCAGGGAGGGTCATTTGGCCAACGCCGTCCATAGCCTTGAACCCGTCGCCGCAATCTTCCCGGGAGATGGCGCGACCTCGGCGCTCGCCGCCTTCGTCGCCGAGACGGCCTTCGATGATATCCCGGCCGCTGCCATAGAGCGGCTGCGCGATTGCTTTCTCGATCTCGTCGGCAACTCAGCGTTCGCTTCGGCGCGCGCGGAAAGCAGCCCGCCGCTTCGTGCTGCCATTCAGCAGATGGACAATCCGGACGGACCGGCCACTGCGATCGGCGAGGCGCGCGGCTATGCCTGGCACTATGCGGCGCTGCTCAACGGCGCCTATGCACACACGCTCGACTTCGACGACACCAATTTCGGCCATCCGGGCGCGCCGGTCATCCCCGCTGCGCTGGCAGAGGCCGAGCGTCTCGGTGTCTCGGGCGCGATCTTCCTGACGGCGGTGGCGGTCGGATACGAGGTGTTCTGCCGCATCGGCGCCGCGCTTGGCGCGGGTGGCTATGAACGCGGCTTTCACGGTACGGCGATCAGCGGCATCTTCGGCGCCGTCGCCGCGGTCGGCAAGCTGCGCGGTCTCGATGCCGGGACGATCGAGAACGCTTTTGGACTGGCGCTCAGCAAGGCGTCGGGCTCGATGCAGTATCTGGAGAACGGCTCGTGGAACAAGCGCGTTCATCCGGGCTTTGCGGCACACGACGCGCTGCTGTGCGTCACGATGGCGGAAGCCGGCGTCGTTGGCGCGGCGAACGCAATCGAAGGAAGATATGGAGTTCTCACCAGCTTCACCAGCACGCCGCAGCCTGAAGTTCTGCTCGCCGATCTCGGCCGGAGCTGGAAGCTGCTGCACACCGCGATCAAACCTTATCCGTCGTGTCGCTTCACCCACGCGGCGGTCGATGCCGCGCTGGCGCTGCGTAGTCGCTTCGCGCCGAACGATCTTCCGCGCGCGGCGATGCGGATCGCGCTGTCGCCAGTCGCGTGGAAAATTGTCGGCGAGCGACTGCCCGCCAAGCTGGCGCCGCGCAATGCGGTAGATGCGCAGTTCAGTGTCTATTTTCAGGTGGCGGCCGCTTGGCTCGACGGCCAGGTTGCCTGGGACAGTTACCTGCGAATCGCTGCGCCGGAGCTCGTCGCCATGACGCCGCGCATCGTGGTTACGTCCGATCCAACGATCAGGAAGCTCGGTGCCCGACTTGAGGTAGAGCTCGACGGTGAGACGGACGCTCTCGCGATAGAACATGCGCTTGGCGAGCCCGAGAACCCGCTCCGCTGGGATGATCTGTTGGCGAAATTTATGTCGCTTGCGGTGCCGGTTTACGGTGATGCATCGGCGCGCGAGATCGCCGTCGCGGTGCATGCCGTGAGCGGTGCGCCACGCATGACCGACATCATCAGGCGTCTGCGTTCCGCACGCTGACCAATTGGGAGAACAGGCATGAAGGTTGGCGAGCAGACTGGAATCCCCTGCACGGTGTTGCGCGGTGGCACCAGCAAGGGCGTCTATTTCCATGAGCGCGATCTGCCGCCGAGCGGGCCGTTGCGCGACAAGGTGCTCAAGCGCGTGATGGGAACGCCCGATGTCGTGCAGATCGACGGCCTCGGCGGTTCGCGCCTGATCACCTCGAAGGTCGCGATCATCAAGCGGTCGGAGCGGCCGGACAGCGATATCGACTACACGTTCGGCCAGGTCGAGGTCGAGCGCGATAACATTCACTGGTCCGGCAACTGCGGCAATATCTCGGCGGGCGTCGGCCCGTTCGCGATCAATGCCGGGCTCGTCGAGGTGATCGAGCCGACGACGATCGTCCGCATCTTCAACACGAATACGAAGAAGCACCTCATTGCCCACGTTCCGGTCGAAGCGGGCCGCGCAAAGGTCGAGGGCGATTTTGCCATCGATGGCGTGCCAGGCACCGGCGCCGAGATATTCATGGACTATCGCGGCACGGTTGGCGCGCGCACCGGCAGGATGCTGCCGACCGAGCGTGTCTCGGAATTCCTTTCGCTTGAAGACGGCACCGAACTCGAAGTCTCGTTCTGCGACGTCGGCAATCCCTGCGTTTTCTTTCGTGCGGTCGATATCGGGCTCACAGGCAGCGAACTGCCGGAAGACATTAATAACAACCAGCCTTTGATCGAAAAGCTCCGCGAGATCCGCTGCAAGTCTGTCGTGCGGCTCGGCTTCTGCGACGATTGGCGTGAAGCCGAAACGAAGGCGCCGCAAGGCCCGTTGATCGTGATGGTGGCGCCGCCGGCGGACTATCACTCCATGCGGCGCGAACCCGTCGTGGCAAACGCGATGGACCTGCGGGCGCGCCTCGTCTTCTATAACAAGTGCCACGAGAGCATGGCCGGCACCGGCTCGATGTGTACGGCCGCCGCCTCGCGCATCGAAGGGTCCGTCGTGAACCGCGCGCTTGGCGCGCCACCAGGCGGCCGTGACGTGCTGCGCATCGGTCATCCGCTCGGCGTTATGCACGTCAAAGTCAAAGCGCGGCCAGCCAATACGATGGGTGGCGTCGAGTTCGAGGCGCTTGGCTTCGGTCGGACCGCTCGTCACATCATGGAAGGCACCGTCTATGTGCCGAACTCCTTCTTCATCTGAATTTTGGGTGGCCGCATGATTCAAGCGCAATCGTTTCGCGGACTGCTCGGCGTCGGTAAGCTCATCGTTGCGCCGGGTGCGTATGATGGCATGACGGCGCGGATGGTCGAAGCCGCCGGTTTCCCGGCTGTCTATATGACGGGCGCCGGCACGGCGGCCGCGCTCGGCTATCCGGACCTCGGTCTCGTCACCATGACCGAGATGGTCGCCAATGCGCACACGCTGGCGCGCACAGTCAAGATACCGGTCATCGCCGACGCCGATACGGGTTATGGCAATGAGCTTAACGTCACCCGCACGGTGCGCGAGTACGAGGCCCGCGGTGTTGCCGGTATCCACATCGAGGATCAGGTCGCGCCGAAGCGCTGCGGACACCTCGATGGGAAGGAGATTGTCGCGTCCGGCGAATTCATCGCCAAGATTCGCGCCGCCGTCGCGGCGCGACGTGATCAGGATTTCGTCATCATCGCGCGGACGGATGCGCGTGCGATCGCCGGCTTCGAAGAGGCGATCGATCGTGCCAATGCAGCAATCACCGCCGGCGCCGACATGGCTTTCGTCGAGGCCGTGCAAACCGTTGAGGAGATGCGCGCGGTACCGAAGCTGGTTAAGGGGCCGTGCTTGCTCAACATCGTGCGCGGCGGCAAGACGCCGGATGTGGACTTCGCTACCATCGAGGCCATGGGCTACCGGCTCGCCATCCTGCCGAGCCTGTTGATCGGTGCTGCCGCCGAGGCCTGCGTCAGCGCGTTGCGTGCCGTCAACGAAACCAAGGCGCCGCCAAGCTCCGCCGGCGCGGCGCCGGTCGCCGAGCGGTTTCGCCGCCTCGGCTCCGACGAGTGGAGCGCGTTGGCGACGCGCTTTCGCGACAGCGCCCCCCACGCCGCAGAATGACTATCATGGCCAGGACTTTGCTCGACAAAATGTGGGATGCGCACGTTGTCGCCGACCTCGGGGATGGCTGGGCGCTGCTGCACATCGATCGCCACCTGCTTCACGACCTCTCCGGCACGGCCGGCCTGTTCGCGCTCACGAACAAGAACCTGCCGGTCTGCAATCCCGAACTCGCGTTCGCGACGCCGGACCATGCGGTATCGAGTGCGCCCGGCCGCTCCGGCACGACCTTCGCGCGCGGCGCCAGGCTGTGGGCGGGCCTGAAGCAGCTCTCCTCGGCAGCCGGCATCCGTTACTTCGAACTCGGCGAACTCGGACAAGGAATCGTGCACGTGATGGGCCCGGAACTCGGCATCACGTTGCCGGGTGTCACGCTGATTTGCGGCGACAGCCACACCTGCACCAACGGCGGGCTTGGCGCGTTGGCATTTGGCGTCGGCTCGTCCGAACTCACGCACGCGCTGGCGACGCAAACCCTGCGTCAGCGCAAGCCGAAGGCGATGCGCGTCCGCTTCGAGGGCGCTCCCGGCAAGGGCGTCACGCCAAAGGATATGATTCTGCATCTTGTCGGCAAGATCGGTGCATCCGCCGGCACCGGGTACGCGGTCGAGTACGCCGGCGAGGCGATTCGCGCCATGCCGATCGACGGCCGGATGACGATCTGCAATTTATCGATCGAACTTGGCGCCAAGATCGGCTTCGTGGCGCCGGATGAGGCGACGCTCGCGTTCGTCAAGGGTCGGCCGTTCGTGCCGCAAGGCGAGATGTTCGATCGCGCTGCCGCGCATTGGCGCACGCTGCACAGCGACGAGGGCGCGGTATTCGATCGGGAAGAAGTGATCGACGTCGGCACCATTGCACCGACCATCACCTGGGGCACCAGCCCGGAACACGCGATCGCAATCGATAGCGCAATTCCCGATCCCGCCACGGCACCGGACGCAGCTCGCAGCAAAGCCTGGGCCGAAGCGCTCGATTATATGGCGCTAAAGCCGGGACAACCGATCGAAGGCACGCCGGTCGATTGGGTGTTCATCGGCTCGTGCACGAACTCGCGTCTCTCCGATTTGCGGGACGCGGCCCGCATTGCCCGGGACCGCCACGTGGCTGAAGGCGTCACCGCCTGGGTGGTGCCGGGCTCTGAGCGTGTCAAGCGCGACGCCGAAGCCGAGGGGCTCGACGTCATTTTCAAGAGTGCCGGTTTCGCGTGGCGCGAACCGGGGTGCAGCATGTGCGTGGCGGCCAACGGCGAGCGCGTGCCGCCAGGAGCACGCTCGGTCTCCACTTCGAACCGGAATTTCGTCGGCCGTCAGGGACCTGCGGCACGGACGCATCTTGCCAGCCCCGCAATGGCGGTTGCCGCCGCCGTCACGGGCCGCATCACTGACGTCAGGAAATTGTGAGGATGCAACCGTTCACGCAAATCACCGGCCCGGCGGCGTCACTGCCGCGCGACAATATCGACACCGACGTCATCATTCGTATCGAACGCCTGGCCGGAGCGTCGCGTGAGGAGCTTGGGCACTACGCTTTGGAGGCCTTGCGCTACCGTGAGGATGGCAGCGAGGAGCCAGACTTCGTGCTCAATCGCGACGCCTTTCGCACAGCGCCAATCCTGATCGTCGGCAAGAACTTCGGCTGCGGTTCCTCACGCGAGGGCGCTGTGTGGGCGCTGTTGGCGGCGGGCCTGCGTTGCGTGATCGCCGAGAGCTTCGGCGACATCTTCTACAACAACTGCTTTCAGAACGGCATGTTGCCGATCGCGCTGCCGGCTGAAATCGTGGAGCAGCTGACGCAGCAAGGCGCAAATGCCGCGCCGTTCACGGTGGATCTTTTCGCGCAGAGGATTGTCGTGCCGTCCGGCCAGGAGTTCTCCTTCGAGATCGACCCGCAACGCCGGCAGGCCTTGCTCGAGGGCCTCGACGACCTCTCGCGCACATTGAAGAGCCGGGGCGAGATCGCAGCGTGGCAAGCGTGCGACCGGCTAGCTCGGCCATGGATTTGGCTGCAGCCGGGCACCGTCGTGTCGGCCAACGCAACGAGCGCCGCTGCGGCGCGTTAGGGGAGGTCCGAGATGATCATCAACCGCCGACGATTGCTGCGCGCTGCAAGTACGCTTGCAGCACCTGCGATTCTTCCGCGCTGGGCCTTCGCCAACGCGTGGCCGTCACGCATTATCACCTTCGTCGTGCCGTATGGCCCGGGTGGCACCACCGATGCGTCCGCGCGGCAGTTCGCCGACTTCCTGTCGCACCGGATCGGCCAGAGCGTCATCGTCGAAAATCGCCCGGGCGTGCAGGGCAATCTCGGTGCCGAGAGTGTCGCGCGCGCGGCACCGGACGGATACACGATGCTGCTCTCGACCGCGGCGATCAGCAACAACGCGTTCCTTGGACCGAAGCCGAAGTTCGTCGCGGATCAAGCGTTCCAGCATGTCGCCAAGCTCGCGCTTGCATCGAACATCGTTCTCGTCCGTCAGGAACTTGGCGTCAGGACGATGCGCGAGGCGGTAAGACTCTCCAACGAGAAGGCTGGAACGCTGACAATAGGCGCCGGACAGATCGACACCTATGTGAAATTGCTCAATTGGCGCGCCGGTGCCGATTTCCGCCTCATCCCATATCGCACCAGTCCGCAGGCACTCAGCGACGCGATCGCCGGACATGTCGATTTCGCGATGGCGCTGGTGCCGACCGCGCTCTCGCTCGTGGGAGAGAAGCTGATCCCGCTTGGTGTTTCGTCGAAGGAGCGATCCGTGATCCTGCCGGAGGTGCCGACATATAGGGAATCGGGCATTCCCGACGCCGACGTCGAAAGCTGGTTCGGCTTGTCGTTGCCGAAGGGAACCCCGTCCGCGATCGTACAACGGCTCGCGGACGAGGCGCGTGCCTTCGTGACCGATGGCGAGATGAAGAAGCGGCTGCACGGCTTGGGGATCGAGCCGGCGCCGCAAGGTACATCGGATGAATTCGACCGTTTCATCGCCACCGAAGCAAAACGCTGGGAAGGAATTGCGAAGGAACTGGGTCTATCGACGGGATAACACCCGTCTAATTTGTAGCAGATTTGACGCGCCAGATCCGCGGTCCCGTGCGTTATTGCGCATTCTCGATAGCTCCCGTGAATTTCGCACAGCAGCAAAGCTCGCAACGTCGCTGCTCGCCATTTTTTTGGCGGAGTTGCACGTTCAGATTGCGTCATGTCGGAAGCCAACGCCAGTGCTGCGGTTCCACGCGATCGCATCGTCGCGCACGATGGCGCGGTTCCATGTTCCGATCCGACGCGGCGCGAAATGCTGCTGACGGCGCTCGCGACTTGCGCGTGCCTTGCGACCGCTGAGCCCTCCGTTGCGGAGGACGATCAGCCCGGCAGCAATGAGCGGCCGCAAAAATCCGACACGCTCGTGTTCGCGGAAGGAGACCACGCGGGTGAAGTGATCAAGCCCGAGGATTTGAAATCCGGCGGCCCTCCCGTGCGCGCCTGGCCAAAGGATCCCAGGACCGCCGTGATCCGCAGGGGTTCGCGGTTGAACGAGATTCTCGTGGTCAGGCTCGATCCGGTCGAACTGGACGATGACACCCGGTCACGCGCGGCCGACGGCATCGTCGCCTATTCGGTGATCTGCTCGCACACGGGATGTCCGGTCACCGGCTGGGTGAAGCAGGCGTCGGGCGACAAGTTCGTGTTCAAATGCGCCTGTCACAATTCCGAGTATGACCCGCGACAAAGCGCAAAAGTCCTGTTCGGACCGGCGCCGCGGCGCCTGGCGGCCCTTCCGCTTGAAATCTCTGACGGTGCACTCACCGTCACCGCAGCATTCGTTGGAAAGGTAGGTGCCTGACACGAAGATGAAGCCGCATCGGGTACTCGCACGACCATGGAATGAATGAAAAACAAAAAGCAGGGAGGTTGCGTCTCATGACCACGAAGCAATGGCTATTGTCGAGCTCTGTCGCATTCACGTGCCTTGTCTCAGCCGCCGCCGGCGCCGCGCCGATCGAGAATTACAGTCCGGTGACATCGGCCCGGCTCGAAAACCCCGAACCCGGCAACTGGATGCTGTATCGCCGGACCTATGACGGGCAGGGCTACAGCCCGCTCGACCAGATCAACACGTCGAATGTCAAGGACCTCACGCCGGTATGGACCTTCTCGACTGGCGTGGTCGAAGGCCATGAGGCGCCGCCGATCGTCAACAATGGCGTGATGTTCGTTGCGACCCCGGCGGGGCAGGTGATCGCACTCAACGCCAAGACCGGCGATGAATACTGGCGATACAAGCGGCAGCTTCCCGACGATCTCTTTCAATTGCATCCGACCAACCGCGGCGTCGGATTGTGGCAGGACAAACTGTATCTCGCCACGACCGACGACCATGTCGTCGCCCTCGACGCCAAGACCGGCAAGGTGCTCTGGGACACCAAGGTCCAGGACTACAAGAAGGGTCAATACCTGACGCTGATGCCGCTGGTCGTCGACGGCAAGGTGATCGTCGGCGGTTCCGGCGGTGAATTCGGCGTGCGCGGCTATGTCGTCGCTTATAACGCCGAGAACGGCAAAGAACTGTGGCGGACCTTCACCATCCCGGGGC
>JBOHIT010000481.1:0-5457 GCA_050726155.1 Bradyrhizobium sp. | reverse complement strand
CGTCCGCACCGGCATCATCATGGGCTCCGGCGGACCGTCGGCGCGCACCATCGTCGAGGCGGCCGACATCACCCGCACCAAGGGCCCGAAGCGCGTCGGTCCGTTTGCGGTGCCGAAGGCGATGTCGTCGACCGCTTCGGCGACGCTGGCGACCTGGTTCAAGATCAAGGGCGTGAACTATTCGATCTCGTCGGCCTGCGCCACCTCGAACCATTGCATCGGCAATGCCTATGAGACGATCCAGATCGGCAAGCAGGACGTGATCTTCGCCGGCGGCTGCGAGGAACTCGACTGGTCGCTGTCGGTGCTGTTCGACGCCATGGGCGCGATGTCCTCGAAATACAACGCCACGCCTGCGACGGCGTCGCGTCCCTACGATGTCAGCCGCGACGGCTTTGTCATCGCCGGCGGCGCCGGGGTGGTGGTGCTGGAAGAGCTCGAACACGCCAAGGCCCGCGGTGCGCGCATCTACGGCGAAATCGTCGGCTATGGCGCGACGTCGGACGGTTACGACATGGTGGCGCCATCGGGCGAAGGCGCCGAGCGCTGCATGCGCATGGCGATGGAAACCGTGAAGACGCCGATCGACTATATCAATCCGCATGCGACCTCGACGCCCGCCGGCGATCCGCCGGAAATCGAGGCGATCCGCAAGGTGTTCGGAACCGGCGAGAAATGCCCGCCGATCTCGGCGACCAAGGCGCTGACCGGGCATTCGCTCGGCGCCACCGGCGTGCAGGAAGCGATCTATTCGCTCTTGATGATGAACAACGGTTTTGTGTGCGAGAGCGCCAACATCACCGAGCTCGATCCGGTGTTCGCCGACATGCCGATCGTGCGCAAGCGCATCGACAACGCCAAGCTCGGCACCGTGCTGTCGAACTCGTTCGGCTTCGGCGGCACCAACGCCACGCTGGTGTTCAAGCGCTTGGATGCGTGATTTCGTTTTTGCCTGTACTCGCCTGCGGCGCGAGATCGGCAGGGTGAGTTTGCAACGATCCGAAACGGGGTGGGCATGATTATCGAACCGCGCGTGCGAGGCTTCATCTGCACGACGGCACATCCGGTCGGCTGCGCCAGAAATGTCCACGAGCAAATCGCTTACGTTCTCCGGCAGGGCGCCGTTCCGGAATGCCCCAAGCGCGTCGCCGTGCTGGGCTGTTCGACGGGATACGGCCTCGCGAGCCGCATTGTTGCGACCTTCGCCGGCGGGGCAGACACCATCGGCGTGTCGCTGGAGCGCGAGCCCACAGCGACCAGGACGGGCAGCGCCGGCTGGTACAACAACCGCGCATTCGAGCTCGAAGCCGAGAAGATCGGGCGGTCTCCCGTCACGCTTGAGGGCGACGCCTTTTCCAACGAATTGAAGAAGACCTTCATCGACCGCGTGCGCGAAAAGTTCGGACAGCTGGACATGCTGGTCTACAGCATGGCCGCTCCGGTCCGGACCGATCCGGACACCGGCAAGACCTATCGCTCGGCGATCAAGCCGCTCGGCGCCGCCGTCGACATCAAGACTCTCAACACCGAAACCGGCGAGGTCTTCGAGACCACCATTGCGCCGGCGAGTGAGGATGAGGCGACCGCCACCGTGGCGGTGATGGGCGGCGACGACTGGAAGCGCTGGATCGATCAACTTGCGGACGCCGGCGTGCTGGCGCCGGGCTTCCGTACCCTCAACTACACCTATATCGGCAGCGAGCTGACCTGGCCGATCTACTGGCATGGCACGTTGGGTCGCGCCAAGGTCGATCTCGACCGCAAGGCGGAGGCGATCCGCGAACGGCTCGGCCCGGACGCGGCCCGCGTGGTGGCGCTGAAGGCCGTGGTTACCCAGGCGAGTTCGGCCATTCCGGTGGTGCCGCTCTATGGCACGGTGCTGTTCAAGGTCATGAAGAACCTCGGGCTGCACGAAGGCTGCATCGAACAGATCGATCGCCTGTTCCGGACGCGCCTTGGCGAGGGTGTCGCCGTTGACGAGGCCCAGCGCCTTCGGGTCGACGACTGGGAGCTTTCGCCGGAAGTTCAGACGGAGGTGCTGCGGCGATGGCCGCTCCTCTCCACGGAAACGCTCGGCGAATTGGCAGACCTTGCCGAATACCGGAGCCAATTCCTTCGCCTGTTCGGGTTTGGCATCGACGGCGTCGACTATTCACAGGATTTGGATCCCCGCGTCGTCACGGTTTGAACCGCCGGCGGCGCGAGCGCGTCAGCCCGCCGCGATCTTCTCCGCGCGCTGGAACGCCGGGCGCGCGGCGCAGCGGTCGATATAGGCGTCGAATGACGGCCGTGACGGCACCATCTTGAAGAGCCGCACGGCAAAATTCAGCCCCGAACCGATGATGATGTCGGCGGCGGAGAAATTCTTTCCCAGGATCCACGGACCCTTCTCCAGCGCGTTGTCGAGTACGTCGATCACGCGCTGCGAGTCGCCCCAGCCGGCGGCGACCGGATTCATCTCGATCTTGGTCGCGAGCTGCACGATCGCAGGTTCGATGCAGCCTGGGCTGAAAAACAGCCAATAGAGATATTTTGCGCGCAGGGGATCGCCGAGCGGTGGCGCGAGCTTCGCTTCGGGATAGCGCTCGGCAACGTAGGCGGCGATCGCGGCGGCCTCGGCCATCGTGGCCTCGCCATCTTTCAAAGCCGGCACCTTGCCCATCGGATTGATCGCAAGATATTCGGCCCGCCGTTGTGCGCCGGTGGAAATATCGGTCAGTACGCGCTCGTAGTGTACTCCGGTCTCCTCCATCAGCCACAGCGAGGAGAACGAGCGCGAACGTGGCGACCAGTAAAGCTGCATCATGGCGATATCCCGTCTAGGATTGATCCCTGTATGTGCGCGCAGACCGGTTCTTCGCGCAAGAACTTTGCATTATTGCCCAAGCAGAGGTGGCAGAATTTTGTCGAGACGAGCGGCAAGCAAGGCTCGCGTGCCATCCCGCAACGTCGCACTGCCCGCGGCACCTGCCGCCGGTTCCGGAAATGCGGCGTCGTCGAGTTTGGTCAGCGGATTTTCACCCGCAAAGCCGCTCGCGAGTGCCGCTCCGAGATCAAAAGGTGGTTTGCGAACCGCGTAGGTTTGCCCGTCAAACAATGTCAGTTGGATGCTGGCGAACAAACGGGTATGGCCGATGAGGCTGCCGATGCCGCGTTGGTACACGCCGATGCCGCGCAGGGTTTGGTTAGTGTTGTCTAGCTTGACGCTCAACTTGGTGACCGCCAGATAAGTCTCGCAACCGGCGTTCGCCGTGATTTGCCGCACGATGGTGGTCAACTCGCTCTCGGCATTTCGAAACAGCGCCGGAGCCGGATGATCGTAAGGCGCAAACGTTTCCTTCGGGTAGGCTATTCGCCTCACGCCCGTGCCGGAACCCGCCACGGCCCGGACGCGCGCGACCACGAGATCGTCGAGGCCCCAGGCTTCGATCGGTACGGCCGCATACTCGATATTGAATATCGTCAGGCCGATTTTCTGAACTTCGAATTGGTCGCCGACCACCGGAATAACGCCGATCCGGCAAGGCCCGCTTTCGGTCGGGGCGACCGGTTTCGCGCTGGTCTTGGCCTTCGCCGCCGGCTTCTTGGCGGCAGGTTTGGGCGCTTGTGTTCCGGTTGGCGTCGGCGCGGACTGGGCTTGCGCCCAGGCGGATGTGACGAAACACGACAGCACGAGGCCGAAAGCGAAGGATCGAAGCATGAAAACCCGGGAGGGACGGTTGGCGTGCAGGACGCGTCTAACTAGAGTGCCCCGCAAACATCCGCAAGTTGTTTCGCGTCTGTTTGTCTAGTGCGCGGCGCCTTGCTTCTTCCAGCGATAATACTTCATCACATGTCCGATCATCGGCGAGACGGCTTCCCGCTCGTAGACAAAGCCTTCGCGCTCGTACCAGCGCCAGGCTTTTTCATTCTCGCGCACGCAGCGCAGCCAGATCTCTTCCGGCATCAGATCGCGCGTAAACGCCAGCAGCAAGCGTCCAAGGCCTTTGCCCTGATACTCGGGCGCGACGAATAACTGGTCAAGATAGTGATCCGGTCGATGTATGGCCAGCATCGCCGCCAGCGTGCCGCGGTCGTCGGCGACGTAGAGGCTCCAGCCGTTCGCGACTTCCGTACGTACCCGCGCGCGCAATTTCTCCAGCAGCGGTTCGCTGGCGGCTTCGAGCCCGACCGTCGCCCAGCTATCCATCCAGACGCGCGCGACCTCGTCATATTCCTCAGTGCGGGCGGGACGGATGATCGGCGTCATGTTGAGGGCCTATGGCTGGCCGCTGGTCCCGGATTCGGGAGGCGGCAACGCTTGATGCATAGCAAAATAAAAAGGGCGGCCGTGAGGCCGCCCTTTCGATTAACCGTTTTGCTACGATCAGGCGAGGTCGACGCGATCGAGGTTCATCACCTTGGTCCACGCCGCCACGAAGTCATTCACGAACTTCGCCTTCGAGTCGGCGCAGGCATAGACTTCCGCAAGTGCGCGGAGCTGCGAGTGCGAACCGAAGATGAGGTCGACGCGGGTACCGGTCCACTTCACGGTATTGGTGGCACGGTCGCGTCCCTCGAACACGCCTTCGGAACCGGCCGACGGCTGCCATTGCGTGCTCATGTCGAGCAGGTTGACGAAGAAGTCGTTGGTCAGCTTGCCGGGCTGCTTGGTCAGGACGCCTTGCGGCGACTGTCCGGCATTGGCGTTCAGCACCCGCAGGCCGCCGACCAGAGCCGTCATTTCCGGCGCCGTCAGCGTCAGCAATTGCGCCCGGTCCACCAGCTGCTCCTCGGCCGACAGGCGTGACTTGCCGCGGAGATAGTTGCGGAAGCCGTCAGCGGTCGGCTCCAGCGGAGCAAACGAGTGGGCGTCGGTTTGCTCCTGCGACGCATCCATGCGACCCGGCGCGAACGGAACCTTGACGTCGTGTCCCGCGTCCTTGGCGGCCTTCTCGACCGCGGCGGAGCCGCCGAGAACGATCAGGTCGGCAAGCGATACTTTCTTAGCGCCAGCGTTGAACTCCTTCTGGATTGCTTCGAGCTTGGCCAGCACCGTTGCGAGCTGCGCCGGCTGGTTGACGTCCCAGTCCTTCTGCGGGGCGAGACGAATGCGCGCGCCGTTGGCGCCGCCGCGCTTGTCGGAGCCGCGGAACGTCGAAGCGGACGCCCAGGCGGTTGCGACCAGTTGCGACACGGACAGGCCGGATCCGAGGATCTTGGCCTTCAGCGCCGCAATATCAGCTTCACCGATCAAGGGATGATCGACGGCCGGAATCGGATCCTGCCACACCAGTACCTCGGCCGGGACCTCCGGGCCGAGATAGAGCGCGCGCGGACCCATGTCGCGGTGCGTCAGCTTGAACCAGGCGCGCGCAAACGCATCGGCGAACTGGTCCGGGTGATCGTGGAAGCGCCGCGAGATTTTTTCGTAGGCCGGATCGAAGCGGAGCGCGAGGTCGGTGGTCAGCATCGACG
>JBOHIT010000480.1:0-9180 GCA_050726155.1 Bradyrhizobium sp. | reverse complement strand
ACCTGGTGCCGCAGCTCGGCCGCAAGGCAAGCCGGCTCACCGCCGACGCCAAGCAGAAGATCTCGCTCGGCCGCGGCCTGGTCCGCTCCGACGTGGCGGCGGTCCTGTTCGACGAGCCGCTGACGGTCATCGACCCGGCGCTGAAATGGGAGCTACGCTCCAAGCTCAAGGTGCTGCACCGGGCGCTCGATCTCACCATGATCTACGTCACCCATGACCAGACCGAGGCGCTGACCTTCGCCGATTCCGTGGTGGTGATGCACGACGGCGGCGTGGTGCAGACCGGCACGCCGGAGGAGCTGTTCACGCGGCCCGACCACACCTTCGTCGGCTACTTCATCGGTTCGCCGGGCATGAACGTTCTGCCGGCCCAGATCCGGGGGCGGCAGGCCGTGGTCGCGGGTCATCCGCTCGGGCTGGCCCGGACCTACGACAGCCTGCCGGCCGGTGCGCGGATCGAGCTCGGCATCCGGCCCGAGTTCGTGAGCCTCGCCAGCACCGCCCCCGGCCTGATCTCGGCCCGCGTCGAGCGCATCGACGATCTCGGGCGCCGCCGCTTCGCGCATGTCCGGGTGGGCGACCTGCGCCTCGCCGCGCGCGTGCCGCGCGGCTTCGCCCTCGCGGACGACCAGGCCGGGTTGGTCTTCGAGCCGGCCCAGATCCACGTCTATGCCGACCAGCGCCGCGTCGAGGGAGCGGCGTGATGGAGAAGATCCCCAACCAGAAGGCGTGGCTGCTCGTCCTGCCGGTGTTCGCGATCGTGGCCTTCTCGGCCGTCATCCCGCTGATGACCGTGGTGAACTATTCGGTGCAGGACACGTTCGGCAACAACAACTTCTTCTGGAACGGCGTCGGCTGGTACCAGGAGCTGCTCGACCCTTCAACCGAGCTCGGCGGGCGATTCTTCGCCTCGCTGGGGCGCAACCTTGCCTTCTCCGGCGCGGTTCTGGCGATCGAGATCCCGCTCGGCATCCTGGTGGCGCTCGCCATGCCGCGCGAGGGCTGGGCGATGGCGCTGTCGCTGGTCGTCCTCGCCCTGCCGCTGCTCATCCCCTGGAACGTCGTCGGCACGATCTGGCAAATCTTCGCGCGCTCCGACATCGGCCTGCTGGGCTGGACGCTGAACCGGCTGGGCTTCGACTACAATTACGTCGCCAACCCGCGCGATGCCTGGCTCACCATCATCGTCATGGACGTCTGGCACTGGTCGAGCCTGGTGACGCTGCTCTGCTATGCCGGCCTGAAGTCGATCCCCGAGGCCTACTACCAGGCGGCCAGCATCGACGGCGCCTCGCGCTGGGCGGTGTTCAAGGCGATCCAGCTGCCCAAGATGCGGCACGTTCTGGTGATCGCCGGCCTGCTGCGGTTCATGGACTCGTTCATGATCTACACCGAGCCGTTCGTCGTCACCGGCGGCGGGCCGGGAAACTCGACGACCTTCCTGTCGATCGAGCTGGTGAAGCTGGCGCTCGGCCAGTTCGACCTCGGCAAGGCGGCGGCCATGTCGATCGTCTACATGCTGATCATCATCATCGTGTGTTGGGTGTTCTTCACCGTCATGACCAGCACCGGCGCCGAGCGGGAGACCGGCGGGGCCGGCGGGGCAGGGCCGTGATGTACACGATCCCCGGCCGCCACCTGATCCTGGCGCTCTTCCTCGTCTTCCTGCTGCTGCCGATCTACTGGCTCGTCAACATGAGCTTCAAGACCAACCTCGAGATCACCTCGACCATGACCCTGTGGCCGGTGCGGCCGACGCTCGACAACTATCGCGTCATCTTCACCGACGCGAGCTGGTACTCGGGCTACATCAACTCGCTGAAGTACGTCGTCATCAACACGATCCTGTCGATCGGCTTCGCGCTGCCCGCTGCCTATGCCTTCTCGCGCTATCGTTTCCTCGGCGACAAGCACCTGTTCTTCTGGCTGCTGTCGAACCGGATGGCGCCGGCGGCGGTCTATGCGCTGCCGTTCTTCAACCTTTATTCGGCGATCAACCTGTTCGATACGCCGTGGGCGGTAGCGCTGGCGCACTGCATCTTCAACGTGCCGCTCGCGGTATGGATCCTCGAAGGCTTTGTTTCCGGCGTGCCGCGCGAGATCGACGAGACCGCCTTCCTCGACGGCTATTCGTTCCCGCGGTTCTTCATCAAGATCCTGGTGCCCTTGATCGCGAGCGGCATCGGCGTCGCCGCGTTCTTCTGCTTCATGTTCTCCTGGGTCGAATTGCTGCTGGCGCGCACGCTGACGTCGGTCAACGCCAAGCCGATCTCGGCGATTATGACCCGCACGGTGTCGGCCGCCGGCATGGACTGGGGCCTCTTGGCCGCGGCCGGCGTGCTCACCATCATCCCCGGCGCGCTGGTGATCTGGTTCGTCCGCAACTACATCGCGCGCGGTTTTGCGCTCGGCCGGGTTTAGGGGGCTCCATGGAACACGTCGCATGGATGGCCTGGACGCTCCCGACCGCGATCTTCTTCGTGATGCTGTCGTTGACCCTGGGTGTCATGACCTGGCTTGCGGCCGCTCATCCCGAGGCCGAACGCATCGGGATATTGCGAATTCCCACCACGCGCGGCGACCGGCTGTTCATCTCGCTGGTGCTTGCCGCCGTCATCCACCTGTTGTGGATCGCGTTTTTCGGCATCGACCCGCTTGTGACGCTGCCGATCGGAGAGGGCGTTGAAATATCGAGCCTGTGGCTCGCAACCGTGATTTCGCTTGTTTCGGCCGTGGCGATTTTCCGCACCGTCTGAATGAAGCGAAAAAAGACAGATCCGGGATCAACCCGGGCCTGAAAATTGTTTGTCGCTGCAACCGGAGGACTCAACATGCGACGTTACAGAGGAAGGAATGGTTCCTTGACCAAGGAGAGCTTTCTGACGATGACCAGCGCGGCAGCGCTGATCGCGGCATCGGTGACCATCGCCGCGCCCGCCCGTGCGGACGACGCCGTCAATCAAAGGTGGATTGACAGTGAATTCCAGCCCTCGACCCTGTCGAAGGCGGACCAGTTGAAGGAACTGCAGTGGTTCGAAAAGGCCGCCGCGCCCTTCAAGGGGATGGAAATCAACGTCGTGTCCGAAACCATCACGACGCACGAGTATGAATCCAAGACGCTGGCGAAGGCCTTCACCGAGATCACCGGCATCAAGCTCAAGCACGATCTGATCCAGGAAGGCGACGTGGTCGAAAAGCTGCAGACCCAGATGCAGTCCGGCAAGAACGTCTATGACGGCTGGATCAACGATTCGGACCTGATCGGCACCCACTTCCGCTACAACCAGACGGTCGTGCTGTCGGATTACATGACCGGCGAGGGCAAGGACGTCACCAACCCCGGGCTCGACGTCAACGACTTCATCGGCAAATCCTTCACCACGGGACCGGACGGCAAGCTCTATCAGTTGCCGGTCCAGCAGTTCGCGAACCTCTATTGGTTCCGCTACGACTGGTTCTCCAACCCGGACTACAAGGCCAAGTTCAAGGCCAAGTACGGCTACGATCTCGGTGTGCCCGTGAACTGGTCGGCCTATGAAGACATTGCCGAGTTCTTCACCAACGACATCAAGGAGATCAACGGCACCAAGGTCTATGGTCATATGGACTACGGCAAGAAGGATCCTTCGCTCGGCTGGCGGTTCACCGACGCCTGGCTGTCGATGGCCGGCAACGGCGACAAGGGCATTCCGAACGGCAAGCCGGTCGATGAATGGGGCATCCGCATGGAAGGCTGCCGTCCGGTGGGTTCATCCGTCGAGCGTGGCGGTGACACCAACGGCCCGGCGGCGGTCTATTCGATCGTCAAATATCTCGACTGGATGAAGAAGTATGCCCCGCCGCAGGCGCAAGGCATGACCTTCGGCGAAGCTGGACCGGTGCCGGCGCAAGGCAACATCGCCCAGCAGATCTTCTGGTACACCGCCTTTACCGCCGACATGGTGAAGCCCGGTATTGCCGTCGTGAACGCGGACGGTTCGCCGAAGTGGCGGATGGCGCCGTCGCCGCACGGTTCGTACTGGAAGGAGGGCATGAAGCTCGGCTACCAGGACGCCGGCTCGGCGACGCTGTTGAAGTCGACCCCGGCGGACCGCCGCAAGGCGGCCTGGCTCTATCTGCAGTTCATCACCTCCAAGACGGTGAGCCTGAAGAAGAGCCATGTCGGTCTCACGTTCATTCGTGAATCCGACATCTGGGACAAGTCCTTTACCGAGCGTGCGCCGAAACTCGGCGGCCTGATCGAGTTCTACCGCTCGCCGGCGCGCGTGCAGTGGACCCCGACCGGCAACAACGTGCCTGACTATCCGAAGCTGGCGCAATTGTGGTGGCAGAACATCGGCGATGCGTCGTCCGGTGCGAAGACGCCGCAGGCGGCGATGGATGCGCTGGCCGCAGCCCAGGACTCGGTGCTGGAACGTCTTGAGAAGTCCGGCGTGCAGAAGGAGTGCGGGCCGAAGCTGAACAAGAAGGAGACGGCCGAATTCTGGTTCGCCAAGTCGGCCAAGGACGGCAACATCGCGCCCCAGCGCAAGCTGGCGAACGAGAAGCCAAAGGGCGAAACCGTCGACTACGACACGCTGGTGAAGTCGTGGCCGGCCACGCCGCCGAAGCGCGCGGAAGCGAAGTAAGCCTGTTACGTTTCGAGTGATGCGCAAAACGAAAGGCCGGGAGCAATCCCGGCCTTTTTTTCTGTTCCGTCATTGCGAGCGTAGCGAAGCAATCCATCTCGCAGTGAAAAGAAAGAATGGATTGCTTCGTCGCTTCCGCTCCCTTGCGCAAACGCTTTGCGTTTGTCGCAGGCAATGACGGCGGAGGAGACTACTCCGCCGCCTGCTTCGCCCCCAGCGTCGGATAGTCCGTATACCCCTTTGCCCCGCCACCGTAGAACGTCGCCTTGTCGAACGGGTTCAGCGGCGCGCCCTTCTTCAGGCGCTCGACCAGGTCGGGATTGGAGATGAACGGCTTTCCGAACGCGATCAGATCGGCCGCGTCAGCCGCGAGCACTTTGGTCGCGAGATCGAAATCATAGCCATTGTTGGCCATATAGGCCTGCTTGAAGCGCTTGCGCAGCGAAGCATAGTCGAACGGCGCGATGTCGCGCGGGCCGCCGGTCGCGCCCTCGATGACGTGGATATAGGTCAGCTTCAGCGCGTTGAGCCCATCTACGATGTAGTCGAACAGCGGCTGCGGATTCGAGTCCGAAACGTCGTTGGCCGGCGTCACCGGCGAAATCCGGATGCCGGTGCGCTCGGGGCCTGCAATCGCAGCCACCACTTTGGAGACTTCCAGCATCAGCTTGGCGCGGTTTTCGATCGAGCCGCCATAGGCATCGGTGCGCTTGTTGCTGCCGTCCTTGGCGAACTGGTCAAGCAGATAGCCGTTGGCGCCGTGGATTTCCACGCCGTCGAAGCCGGCGGCGATCGCATTCTCGGTGCCGCGCTTGAAGTCTTCGATGATGCCAGGGATTTCCGAAAGCTCGAGCGCGCGGGGTTCGGAGATGTCGGCAAACGTGCCGTTGACAAAAGTCTTGCCCTTGGCGCGGATCGCTGAGGGCGCCACCGGCTTGCCGCCGCCGGGCTGCAATGAATCGTGCGAGACGCGGCCGACATGCCAGATCTGGATGAAGATGCGCCCGCCCTGCGCATGCACGCGGTCGGTGACCTTGCGCCAGCCCGCGACCTGCTCCTTCGAATAGATACCTGGCGTGTCCTGGTAGCCCTGGCCCTGCTGCGAAACCTGACTGGCTTCAGTGATCAGGAGGCCCGCCGAGGCGCGCTGGCCGTAATAGTCGATGGCGAGTTCGCTCGGCACCATGCCCGGCGGCACCGCACGGTTGCGGGTCAGGGGCGCCATCACCAGGCGGTTCGGCAGCGTGATCGGGCCAAGCTTGAACGGCTCGAAGAGTTTGGTCTGGCTCATGAAGGAATTTCCGTAGAGGTGGTTGATTGGGAACAGTTGGGCATTACGGCGGATTGCGCAATGCCCCAGCCATTCGACCAATGCCGGTCAGGCCCGCACAATGCCCGCCATATGCCCGGCGTCGAGGAACAAGGTGTGGGCGTTGACGTAGGAAGATTCATTTGAAATCAGGAATAGCGCAGCATAGGCGACCTCCCAGCCGGTACCCTGGCGGCCGAACGGCACCGTGAGCGCACGATCGGCGCGCCGCCGGCTGGCATCGCGGCCCATGGGCGAGTCGATAAAACCCGGCGCGATCACATTGCAGCGAATACCCTTGTCCTCGCCGGCCCGCGCGATGGCGCGGCCGAGTGCGATCTGGGCGGCCTTGGAAGATTCGTAGGCCGGGTTGCGGCCATTGGCGCGCTGGCTCGCCATCGACGAGGTCAGCGTGATCGCGCCGCCCGGCGACATCAGTTCGAGTGCCGCTTGCGCGAACAGCATGTGGCTGCGCACGTTGACGGCATAATCCCTGTCCCAGGCTTCTGCCGTCATTTTGGGCAGCGACAGGCCACAGGAAATTCCGACATTGAGCGCCAGCCCGTCGAGGCCGCCGAGTTGTTTGGCGCAGCGCGCGATCGCCGGCCCGATCGCGGCGACATCCGAGACATCGACCACATCGGTAAAGGCCTTGCCGCCTTCGTCCGTGATTTGCTTGACCGTGTCGTCGGCGGCTTCCCTGTTGATGTCGATGCAGGCGACATGCGCGCCCTCGCGCGCGAACAGCACCGACATCGCGCGGCCGTTGCCGATCGGCGGCACCTCGTCGATGATGTTGCGCTGGCCGGCGCCGACCACGATGATACGGCGGCCCTGCAGGCGGCCGCGGCCTGGGGCCAGTCCGAGCGTTTCGGCGTGCAGGGATGCCGATGGATCGAGTTGCTTCGGTGCTTGCGTTGTGGCGGACATGTGTAGTCTCCCTTCAGCCTTTTGTTCTTGCTGAAGGGAGCACTAGCACGGCATGACCATGGACGCGAAGCGGTCCGGTCTTGCCAGGCGAAACGTATTCAAGTCATTCCGGGGCGCGCAAAAGCGCGAACCCGGAATCTCGAGATTCCGGGTTCAGTGCTGCGCACTGCCCCGGAATGACAGTGAGTACTACTTCGCGCCCATATAATCCCGCTTGCCGACCTCGACGCCATTATGGCGCAGAATGCCGTGGGCGATGGCGGCATGGAAGTAGAATTGGGGGAGGGAGAAGTTCGAGATGAATTGCTGGCCCTTCAACGTCATGGTTTTGTCCGGACCCATTGGAAAGGTGACGTCCCTGGCGTCGGCGCCCTCGAACTGCTCGGGCTTGAACGACTTGACGTAATCGGCGGTTCTGGCGAGCCGCTGGCGTAATTCCTCGAAGGTCTTTTCGGTATCGGGTGTCGATGGCACTTCGCTGTGGGTGACGCGGGCACAGCCCCTGACAGCAAAATCGGTCGCAAGCTGGATCTGCTTGGAAAGCGGCAGCATGTCGGGATAAAGGCGCGAACCGAGCAGCACGTCGGGCTGAATTTTCTTCGCCTCGCAATGCGCCTCGGCCTTGGTGAGCAGCCCGGAGAGGCTATCGAGAATTTGCAGATAGGCCGGGACGGTGGCGTCGTAAAAGGACATGTGATGCTCTCATCGTTTTTGCTGGAATTTTGTTGCGTGCAGAGACTGCGCTGCTGCAAGTGGGGCGGCGCGGAGGGAATTACAACGCTTGGGAGGGGTGGGGCGTAGTCAAATATTGCATTGACGGCTACGCGGCAGGGAGCTGACCGCTACGCGGCAAGGAGGTGGATAGGGCTGGGTACAGCCTTCTCGATTTCCGCTTCTCGATGTCCGCCTTGTCCCCGATTGCCACCCGGCAGCGGACATGCCGCCATGGCTCAAATGTGCTCGTCACCCCAAAACTAGGTCTCGGAAAAGGTCACACCGATGTAGCTTCCGCGGGACCAGATCATCCGGCATTTTCGAACGCTCTTGAAATTGTCCATCGTAATGTTGAAGGTCGGCTTGATCGTATTGGGATCGTTTAATCGAAGCCCGATTCCGACATCGTTGATATCGCGCAGCGCGCAGGAAAATACGCCGGGTTCCTCGTTGAAGAAGATCATCGCCCCGTTTGTCGTCTTGTGTCTGTCTATTTTTCGTCGCTCAGCCATATCGATTTTCCTATGGAGCCGACGTCGCTTGCAAAGCGCCGGGTCAAGGGGAACATTAATGGCCATCGCTTCGCCGGCAACGAAACCTTGCCGTTAAGCTGAATTATCAGCCTTAATGCCGGTCACGCCGGCCCCGACCGATGTCGATTTCTTCAAGCGGCCTCTCCTCTAACGGCCGAAGAAGTTTTGCGCGTGGCTAGGATTTGGCTTGACGATCGTTTTCGATGCGTCGCTCCGGGAGCGCTTGCCAGACGTCTCTGGGTAGCGATCGTTCCACGCCGTTGACCCGGACAATAAATCCTTCTTCACCTGACCTCAGAAAGAATGCTTCGTTCCCATCAAGGTATTTTGGCAAAAAGACCTCGGGCACGGGAATATCTCCAGGCAATCGCTTCAATCAACGCTACGACCGTCGTGGCCGTTAATTGTAAGCCGATGGAGAATGACGGACAATAATGATCCAGACTTAACCTAACCGATCAACCTTACGGGGGGGCATTGCTGGCGGCGTTTCGATCAATGCGAGGCGATCCGATAATGACGCAACAGTGGCTTTCAAGTTGTCATTGCGTATCTGCATTGCCCTCACCAACATCGGATAACCGAAATGAGAAGGTTCGCGAACGCGGGCCTGCTCCAACTCCGAGGCAATACTGACGGCGAGGCACGCTATTTCGTGCTCGAGATTGGCTATCATTCTTCGAATTTGCGTGGCCGTTCGTTTTTTGCAGTCGATCTCATTTTGCTTGCGGGCCTCAATACGTGTCTGGCGTTTTGCCGAAGGCGCGCGAACCCGTCCCACACCGGTTTCAAAATAGCACTGCTCCATCATTACTTGCTCCACGCTGGCACACCGAAAGGCTCGATTCTGCGTCTGAGATCTACCGATCGCAACATTTGTGCCAGTCCAAACAAGATCGCCCGTATGAGTTGGTTCACCGCGCCTGCGGCACGGCCATCGCGGCGGGCTCGGCGCGCGGCCCGCGCATCCGCGCCAGCAGTTCGGCGGTGGGCCAGGAATCTGCCGGCAGGCCGTATTTGACCTGCATCGCCTTCACGGCGGTGCGGCTTTGCTGGCCCATGATGC